>JAEUIB010000660.1 GCA_016795255.1 Planctomycetota bacterium | reverse complement strand
CGCGTGTCGTCGTCCCGACCGCGTTCGACACGGACGATCTCGGGGAACCGCCGGAACCAGCGCTCCTGCTTGCGCACGAGCCGACGCGTGTGCATCTCGATCTCGGCCCGCAGCGTGCCGACGTCGACGCGGCCCTGGTCGAGTTGCTCGACGACTTCGCGATACCCGATCGCCGTCGCCGCTTCGCCGAGCAGCAAGTTCGCGGCCCGCAGCGCGCGGACTTCGTCGACGAGTCCGTCGTCGAGCATCCGCCCCACGCGCGCATGGATGCGGCGATCCAACTCGTTCCGCGGCGCCGTCAGGTGCACGATGCGGAACGCGCCGGCGATGCGCGGCTTCGTGCCGGCGCGCTGCAACTCGGAGATCGGCGCTCCGCTGAGCTCGTGGACTTCGAGCGCACGACTGATGCGCTTCAGATCGGTCGGCAGGATCCGCGCCGCGGCGACCGGGTCGATCTCCACGAGCCGCGCGTGCAGGGACGCGACGCCGTCGCGGAGCGCCTCGACGCGGTGTCGTTCGCGGACGATCGGATCGGCCGGTGGACCCTCGAAGAGCCCGCGCAGCAGCGCCTGCAGGTAGAGCGGCGTGCCGCCGAGGAACAGCGGTGCGCGACCGGCACCGCGGATCGCGTCGACCGCTGCGGCGGCTTCGTCCAGCCAGCGCCCCACCGAGAACCGCTCGCGCGGATCGGCGACTCCGACCAGATGCAGCCGGATGCCTTCGGCCTCCGCGCCGGGCGCCGCGGCTCCGATCGACAAGCCCCGGTAGACCTTGACGCTGTCCATGCCGACGACGTCGAACGCGTGGGCGCGCGCGATCGCGAAGCCCACGTCTTTCTTGCCGGCGGCCGTCGGCCCGGTGAGGACGTAGATCGGGAGCTCGTCGGCGGTCACGACGTCGGCGAAGAGCGTGGCTCGAGGACGGAACGCGCGCAGCGCGACGCGTCCAGCAGCGACTTGCCGCGAGCGTGGACCTCGTCGGCGGTGATCGAGCGCAACAAGTCGAGACCGTCGAACGGCGTCAGGTCACGCATCGCCGACGACGAGAACCCGAGCGCGACCGATTCCGTCGAGTTGAATTGGCTCGCGAAGCGGCCGACCGACATGCGTCGGATGCGGTCGAGGTCGGCGGGATCCGGTCCGTAGTTCGCGAACTCGTCGGCCGCGCGCAGGAGTTCCTGCTCGAGACGCTCGGGCTCGTCGGTGTCGCCGCCGATCGCGGCGAAGCCAAAATCGAACTCGCCGGAGTACTGCGCCGAGAACGATTCGTCGACGAGACCCGCGGCATAGAGCCGCTCGTAGGTCCGCGACGAGCGGCCGAACAACAACTCGAGCAGCAGGTTCGTCGCGATCTCGCGGCGCTCGACGCTGCGTCCGTCGGTGGACAGTTCGGTCTCCTTGAACCCGAGCAGCAGCTTGCTGCGCGCGACGTCCATCGCGAGCGTCGCGCTGCGGCTCTCGATCGGACCGTCGTGGAACGGCTGGCGGCGGTGCGGGATTCCGCCCCACGTCGCGCGCCGCGCTTCGAGATCGGCGTCGACGCGCGCCATCGCCTGGACCGGATCGATCGCGCCGACCAGCGTCAGGACCATGTTCGCCGGCCGGTAGAACGCGCGGTGGCACGAGAACAGCACGTCGGGGTCGATCCGCGCGATCGACTCCTCGGTGCCGGCGATGTTGATCCGCACCGGATGTTCGCGGAACAGCGCCTGCAGCAATCCGAAGTAGATCCGCCACGACGGGTCGTCGTCGTACATGCGGATCTCCTGGCCGATGATGCCCTGCTCCTTCGCGACGAGTTCCGGCGTGAAGTACGGCTCCTGCACGAAGTCGAGCAGCAGATCGAGGCACTCGAGCTCGTGACTCGACGTCGAGAACAGATACGACGTGTTCGTGAACGACGTGAACGCGTTGCTCATCGCGCCGAGCGCGGAGAACCGGTCGGACACGTCGCCGCGTTCGTCCTCGAACATCTTGTGTTCGAGGAAATGCGCGACGCCGTCGGGGACGTGCATCGCGGCGCCGGTCCGTGGGTCGACGAACCGATCGTCGATCGAACCGTAGTTGGTCGTGAACACACCGAACGTCCGGGAGAACCCCGGCTTGCGCACGACGACGACGCGCAGGCCGCTGTCGTGCGTACCGGCGAGGACTTCTTCGCCGAGCGCGTTGTCAATCGGCCGCAGGTTCATGGTCTTCGGTTCCCTTCAAGAAGTACGTCAGGTCTTCCTGCGGCAGCGCGGCGACGCGGACGACGTCGTCGTGCGTCAGGCTCCGCACCATCGCGGCGGCTTCGTCGACGTCGGCGATGCGCCGCGCGATGCGCGCCGTCGCGGCGAACTCGATCGCTTGGAACGCCGAGTCGTTGACTCCGCGCAGACCGTTCAGGATTCCGGCGCGGGCGATCTCGACGTCGTCGGACGTGAACGCGCCGCGTCGCATCGCGTCGACCTGCGCTTCCATGACCTCGCGCGCGCTCGCGACGTTGCGCGCCGCGATGCCCGCCGACAACGTCAGCGCGCCCTTGAAGCGGTCGACCATCGAATGCGCGTAGTACGCGAGGCCGCGCTTCTCGCGGACTTCCTTGAACAGCTTCGACGTCGAACCGCTGCCGAGCACCGCGTTGTAGAGACCGAGCGCGTACTGATCGCGCAACGGCAAGGCGCGCGGGTCGTAGCGGTAGCCGATCAGCAGTTTGCTCTGCGCGAGCGGCAGCTCGTCCTCGAGCAGACGCGGGCCGCTCGCCGGCTTGACGACGCCCTCGTGCGGCAGCGCCGCGACGGACTTCCGCGGCCACGCGGCGAGCGTCTCGCGTAGGCGATCGAGGTCGCGTGGTTCGAGCGCTCCGGCCACGAACACTTCCATCGGCGCGGTCGCGACGCGATGTCGATGGAACGCGAGGACGTCGCGCGCCGTCAGCGTCGCGATCCGCGCGGGATCGCCGAGTTCGAATCGTGCGTACGGCTCGCCGCGGAACATCTCCTCGACGTGGCGCTGTTGCGCCCACGCGATCTTGTCGTCGAGCACGCTCTCGATCGCATGCACGAGGTTCTGACGTTCCTGGTCGAACGCGTCGGCCGGGAACGCGTCGCCCGGCGCGATCGGTTCGAACAACACCTCGCGGACGAGCTCGAGCGCGGACAGCAGCAACCCGCCTTGCGGCGCGTCGAGCGCGAGTCGTCGCGCGACCGCGTCCGCGACGACCTCGACGCGGAACGTGCTCGTGTGGCGCTCGCCGAGTTTGGCGACGTCGATGCCCATCGATGCGCCGAACAATTCTTCGAGGCGCCGCGTGAACGCGCGCATGTCCGGCCACGACTTCGTCCCGCGCTTCAGCAGTCCGGTCAGCAGCGCGCGCGCGCTCGTGTGCTCGTCGAGTTCGTCGTGCAGCGTCAGTCGCAGCGCAGCCGTCGTGAACTTGCGCGTCGACCAGTGGTAGACGTCGATGCCGTTCTCGAGGCGCTCGCCGGTGAAGACGCCGAGCCGTGGTTCCGCCATGGATCCTCCGCGGGCGAGGGTAGCAGCGACCCGAACGCAACGCACAACCCGAGCGGGATTCCTGTCCGGCGCGTCGATCGCGCGCGGATCGTGGCGCGAGCGCCCCCATTCCGCGGCGTGACGGCCTGCGGTCGTCGCTCGCCGCCGTCCGCGTCCGCGTCGGCTCGACGCGCTCTCCGGCGCTCGCATTCGGTATAGATGCGCGCCCGTCGAACTCCGGGCGCGCGATCCGGCGGACCGACGATCGGCGCTCGACGAGCCGGAGGCAGCATGACCGCGACGTGGTTCTCCGAGTGGTTCCCGCGGCGCAAGCCCGTCATCGGCGTCGTCCACCTCGGTCCGCTGCCCGGAGCGCCCCGTTACGCCGGAGACCTCGAGGCCGTGCTCGATCGCGCGGAGCTCGACGCGGACGCCTACGTGCGCGGCGGCGCCGACGCGTTGTTGGTCGAGAACTTCGGCGACGCGCCGTTCTTCGCGTCGCACGTCCCCGCGATCACGGTCGCGGCCATGACCCGCGCCGCGGTTCGCGTGGTCGAGCTGGCGCGCGGCCGCCCGGTCGGCGTCAACGTGTTGCGCAACGACGGGATGTCCGCGATCGCGGTGGCGACCGCGGCCGGGGCGGCGTTCGTCCGCATCAACGTGTTGTCCGGCGCCTACGCGACCGACCAGGGCGTGATCGAGAGCGAGGCCGCGCGCGTGATGCGCTTGCGCGCGGAGCTGCGCAGTCCGGTCCGCGTGTTCGCCGACGTCAGCGTCAAGCACGCGACGCCGCTGCGCAACGAGACGCTGGAGCGCGAGATCGCGGACGTCCGGGACCGCGCATTGGCCGACGCGATCCTGGTGACCGGGACCGCGACGGGCACGGCGCCGGACGCGAAGAGCGTGGCCCGGGCGAAGCTCTGCGCGGGCACGGCGCCGATGCTCGTCGCGAGCGGCGTCGCGGCGGCGACGCTGGCCGGCCTCGAGGCGGCCGATGGGTTCATCGTCGGAACGTCGCTGAAACGCGGCGGCAAGACCGACGCGACGGTCGACAAGGCGCGGGTCGCCGCCCTCGTGCGTGCCGTTCGCGCGCTGTGACGCCCCGGCTCGCTCACACCCCCCGAATCGACCGACGCCTCGTGCAAGTCGCGTCGAGAGCATGATTTCTGAGGGTTGGACCCTTCGGGCCGGCGCCTATGATCGGCGCACTCGCCCCTCGGAAACGCACAGTGATGGACCAGGAACCTCTGCGGATCAACGAGCCGCTCATCGTGCCGGCTGCGCTCGATCCCGATGCCGTGAAGATCGTGCGACGACTGCGTCGCTACGGACACGAGGCCTACTTCGTCGGTGGATGTGTTCGCGACCTGTCGCTCGGGCACATCCCGAAGGACTTCGACATCGCGACCTCGGCGCGCCCGCGCCAGATCAAGCGGCTGTTCCGCAACAGCCGGATCATCGGGCGGCGCTTCAAGCTGGTCCATGTCCAGTTCGGTTCGAAGGTCATCGAGGTCTCGACGTTCCGGCAGAAGCCGAAGTCGGGCCAAGTCGATTCCGAAGAGGGAATCGGCGACAACGGCAACGACGAGTTCGATCACGACGCGCTGCGGGAGACCGAAGGCGCGAACGGGGCCGGTGACGTCGAGTTCGGGCGGAACGACGACGGTTCCGCCGACGCCGAGCCGCTGCCGCAGGACGTCGACGACGAGGGCGGCGACGACGGCGACTCCGGCGACGGAGTCGGGGACGAAGATCTGCTGATCCGCCGCGACAACGTGTTCGGCACCGCGGAAGAGGACGCGCTCCGTCGCGACTTCACGATCAACGCGCTGTTCTACGACGTCGACGACAACGTCGTCATCGACTACGTCGGTGGCGCGAAGGACCTCGAAGAGCGCGTGATCCGGACGATCGGCGATCCGCTGATCCGCTTCCCGGAAGATCCGGTCCGCATCCTGCGTGCGATCAAGTTCGCCGCGCGCCTGTCGTTCCACATCGACCCGGCGACGTACGACGCGATGGTCCAGTTCGCGCCGGATCTCCAGAAGTGCGCGGCGCCGCGCCTCGCCGAAGAATTGCTGAAGCTGCTGTCGTGCGGGGCCGCCGCGGCCGCGTTCGAATTGCTCGAGCGCACCGGCGTATTGACGGTGATCCTGCCTCAGCTCGCGCAGATGCTCGAGCGCGGCACGGTCGCCGACGAGTTCGGCCTCGACGTGCGGGCGCGCCTCTTGCGGCGGCTCGACGCGCTCGATCAAGCGGATCGCGGTCGGCGCAGCTTCCAGAACGCCGTGTACCTGACGACGCTGTTCGCGGACTTCGTGCGCGAAGTGCTCGGCAGCGACGATCAACGGGATCCGGGCGTGCTGATCGACGAAGCCCTCCGACCGATCTCGCAGCGGATGTCGATCTCGCGGCGCGACGCGTTCCTGATCAAGCAGATCGTGCTCGCGCAGTCGCGGCTGAAGAAGACGAAGAGCGGCAGCCGCCGTCGGCGCGTCAAGCCGACCGACTACGTGCGCCGCGACTACTTCGAGCCGGCGTTCGCGTTCCTGCGCATCGAGACGGTCGCGTACGGCCTCGACGCCGCGCACGTCCGGCGGTGGGAGGACGTCCTCGATCAGGTCTACGGTCGACGTCGCCGCGATCGCTCGGACGAACGCCGGTTCGCGCCAGCCGCTCACGCGAACGACACGGGCACCGAGTCCGAAGGCGACGACGCGGCGGACGAGGAGTCGGGCGCCGACGGTGACGAACTCGACGGGCAGCCGGACGGCGAAACGTCGGCAGTGGGCGATGCGGTCGAAGGCGAAGCCTCGTCCGACGGCGCCGATGGCGCCGACGGCGAAGACGATCCCACGCGCAGCGAGACCGGTGAGCCGGGCGAGCGGCGCGGCCGCCGTCGACGGCGTCGTCGCGGGGGCCGCAATCGGAACCGCAATCGCGACGATCGAGACGCGCCGGACGGCGCGAACCGCGGTGCTCCGTCCGCCGACGCCTCGTCGCCGGCGTCCGACGACGGCGACGGCGACGCGGAGGCGAGCGAATCCGACACCGAAGCCGCCGTGGACGGCGACGACGAGATCCGGACGAACGTCGACGTTCCTGGCGCCGCCGACGGCGAAGGTGCGCGCGCGGGCGGTGACGAACGCCGTGAAGGCGGTCGTCGCGGCCGACGTCGACGCGGTCGCGGACGCGGCCGTGATCGGGATCGCGAACGCGGGCCCGAAGCCGCGCGCGATGTCGAGGACCGGGACGCCGACGCGCAAGACGGCGCGCCGGCCGACGCCGCGCCGGTCGAGGACACGGCTGCCGTCGAGGACGACCTGTTCGTCGATTGGGACGCGCCGTTGCCGAAGGTCGGCGACCCCGGCCCGATCAGCGTGATCCGCACCGGAATCGATCAGACCGAGAAGAAGGGCCGACGGCGCAAGCGCCGCTTCGATTCGGCGGCGCGCGATCTCTCGAAGGAGATCGAGGATCAGCCGTCGCTGCAGGCTCTGAAGATGACCGAGGGCGATCCGCGCGGGCACGAAGCCACGCGGCCGCAGAAGCCGCGGCGTCCGAAGGACGAGCCGATCGAGATCCGCGTTCGCGAGAAGCCGTTCGACTTCGAGCGCGACTTCGAAGCGATCGAGGACATCTTCCGCTGGTGAGTCGCGCTGGACGCGGCGGCAGCCGGTGACGGCCGATGGGCGCGATCGACGCGACCGTCGCGGTCACGTGGCGGTCACTTGACGACGAGCAGCATCTTCCCCGCGCCGTAGCCGTCGATCTCGATGTCGAGGTCGAGGCGCTCCGCGGGCTTCAGCAGCAGCGCGATCAATTCCTTCGGCAGGTCGCACGGCGCCGGCACGCAGCGCCGCAATTTCACGGGCGGCTGTCCGGGAGTGTCGAACCACCCGCGCGCGATGTTCAGCACTTCGCTGAAGTTCTCGAACGTCCCGTCGGCCATCTTGCCGGCGCGCACGCTCTGCTGGACCGTGGCGGCCGGGATCAGCGACAACGCGGCCCCCGAGTAGCACGCGAGCGCGACGTCGCAGAACACGATCCCGTCGATCTGGTCGTCACCGGGTCCGTAGAGTCCGAACGCGCCCGGCGATCGCGGAGTGACCGCTTGCTTGACGGCGCTCTTCTTCGCGACGACACGTCGACCGAGAAGATCGTTGAACAGGCGCGCGACGGCGTCGGGAGCAGGGATGTTGTGCACGGATGCCATGGTTCACTCTTCCGGGACGGGGGACGACTCGTGGTGGATCAGCTCGTCAACACGGGTTGCAGCGCACCCTGGAACGCGTCGACCGTGAACGGCTTCGTGATCAGGAACGCGGCGCCCGCGTCCATCGCGATCTGACGCATCTCCGGGTTGCCCTCGGACGTGACGAATCCGAACTTCACGCCGTTCCCCGTTTCGCGGAGCTTCTTCAGCAGATCGATGCCGTTCATCTCCGGCATGTTCCAGTCGCACAGGATCAAGTCGGCTGGCTTCTGCTCGATGTTCTTCAACGCCTCGATGCCGTTGCCGGCCTCTTCGATGGTGTGTTCACCGAAGCCGGCTTGGCGCAGCGTCCGCATGACGATCATGCGCATGGCCTTGCTGTCGTCGACGACGAGGATCTTCATCGGGTCACTCTCCGTGGATTGAGTTGTGGATCGGCTGTTTCGGGGGGCTGGCTTGCGTCGGATCAGCCTTTGTCATCGCGCGTCAGCACGGTGACGGAGATCGTTTCGCCGCTGCACTCGAACGACGTGCGCGCGAGCATGCGGCTGCCGGGGATGAACATCCGGTAGCCGACGCCTTCCGTCACCGACGGCAGCGACAGGTTGACCGGCGTGGGCAGCATGGACTTGTACGCCCCACCCACCATGTTCGCGACCTCACCCAGCGCGTCGCAGATCTCCGAGTCCGGAACCGACGCCGGATCCGAACCGAACATCGCGGACGCGATCCGCTTCGCCATCTCGCGCGAGCAGTCGAACGTGACCGCGCCGCACCACGCTCCGGTGATCTGGACCAGGCTGGTCAGCATCATCTCGGGCGTCGAGCTGCCGGCTTCCGCGCTCGCTTCGCGTCGCTTCGCTTCGAGCCCGAGCATCGAGCTGAACACGTTCTCCGTGATCTGCGTGATGTCGTGCTCCACGGTCTGTGCAGTCGTCATGCGTGATCGTCTCCATCAGGCTTTCGGGCGATAGAAAATCGCCTTCGCGATTTCGTGTCGTTCGAATTTGTCGTCGATCCCGAACACGCTCTCCGTGCTCCCGAGCACCAGCCAACCGTCGGGCCGCAGGACCTGACGGACGTTGGCGAGGATCCGCTTCTTGGTCTCGACCGAGAAGTAGATGAGCACGTTGCGCAGGAAGATCAGGTCCATCGAGGCGACCGGGGGCCACGGCTCGGCCAGGTTCATGACCTTGAACTCGACCATGTCCCGCAGGCGCTTCTTCAGTTGCCAGTCGGCGCCGTCGCGGTCGAAGAACTTCAGCAGTTGCGGCGACGTCAGTCCGCGTGCGACCTCGAGCTGGCGGTACTTGCCTTCGCGGCAGCGCGCGAGCATCGATTCGCAGAGGTCGGTCGCGAGCAGGCGGACGTACCAGCCGTCGATCGCGGGCCGCGCTTCGTCGACCGTCATCGCGATGCTGTAGATCTCCTGGCCGCTGGACGCCGCGGCGGACCAGATCGACAGCTTCTTCTCGCGCTGCCGCGCCTGGATCAACCCGGGCAGCACCGTCGATCGCAGCGCGTCGTAGTAGTGCGGGTCGCGGAAGAAGCTGGTCTCGTTCGTCGTCATCCGCTCGACGACGCGCCGCATCAGGTCGGCGGAGCCCGGAGCGCGCAGCTTGTCGATCAGCGCTTGCAGAGAGGACAGACCGATCTCGCGCGCGAGCCCGGACAACCTCGAATCGACGAGGTATCCCTGCGTGCTGTCGAGTTCGATCGCCGAGTCGCGGCGCACGAGGGCGCGCACGAACTCGAAATCCGAGGG
>JAEUIB010000658.1 GCA_016795255.1 Planctomycetota bacterium | reverse complement strand
CTGCTCGACCACGTCGGCAAGCGTTGGCCGGGCGACGTCGATCGCCAGCGCAACCTGTCGCTGATCGGCGAAGACGGCGAGAAGCACGCGCGCATGGCGCACCTCGCGATCGCCGGGAGTCATTCCGTGAACGGCGTGTCGACGCTGCACGGTCGGTTGATCAAGACGCGTCTCGTCCCGCAGTTCGACGAACTGTGGCCCGAGCGCTTCAACGCGAAGACCAACGGCGTGACGCAACGCCGCTGGCTGCTGAAGACGAACCCGGCGCTGGCGCGACTTCTGTCGGAACTCGTCGGCGACGGTTGGATCACGGATCTCGATCGACTGCGCGGCGTCGAACCGTTCGCGCAGCACGCCGAGGTGCAGGCCCGCTTCCTCGCGATCCGCCGCGAACACAAGGAACGCCTGGCGCGGATCGTGCGCGACGAGCTCGGCATCGCGGTCGATCCGGCGACGGCGTTCGACGCGCACGTGAAGCGCATCCACGAGTACAAGCGCCAACTGATGAACGCGCTGCGGATCGGACTCGAGTACATCGAGCTGATCGACGACGGCAAGGCGCCCGTGCTGCCGCGGACGTACCTGTTCGCCGGCAAAGCCGCGCCGGGCTACGTCGCGGCCAAGACGATCATCCGCTTCATCCATTCGGTCGCCGCGGTCGTCAACTCGGATCCGCGCACGCGCGACGTGCTGCGCGTCGCGTACCTGCCCGACTATCGCGTCACGCTGGCCGAGCGCATCATCCCCGCGACCGACCTGTCGGCACAGATCTCGACCGCCGGCATGGAAGCATCCGGCACCGGCAACATGAAGTTCATGATGAACGGCGCGCTGACGGTCGGCACGCTCGACGGCGCGAACATCGAGATGCAAGACGAGGTCGGCTCCGACAACATCTTCATCTTCGGACTGACCGCCGAGCAGATCGAGCAACGCCGCGCGCAGGCGAAGCCGAAGGACGCACCGGCCGAACGCGACCCGCGCGTGAAGCGCGTGCTGGCGGCCGTCAAGGACGAGCGCTTCGGCGGCGGCCCGTTCAAGGAACTGATCGCGAAGCTCGAGGAGCACGATCCGTACTTCGTGCTCACCGACCTCCCGCTGTTGATCGACGCGCAGCCGCGCGTCGCCGAAGTGGTCAAGGACTCGGCGCGTTTCGCGCACAAGGCGCTGCTGAACGTCGCGCGCTCCGGGCGTTTCTCGTCGGACCGGACGATCCGCGACTACGCGCGCGAGATCTGGAACGTGCCGGTCGAACCGGCGTGAACCCGGCCTGAAGTTCGACCGGACGCGTTCCGGCGACGAGCGTCCGCCGTTCAGCGCGCGGCGTCAGGCTCAGCGATCCGCGGCGAGGCGGTACTCGTGCGCGCGCTTCTCGCACGTCGCTGCCGCCAGCGAGCCGCTCTCGAACAGCTCCGCGGCCCGCTCGCACGCGGCAGCCGCTGCGGCGTGATCGCCGCGCGCCGCCTCGGCGCGGGCGAGCAGCAACAGATCGCCGGCATCGCTCGCCGCGGTGTTCGCGACTCGTTCCAGCGCGATCTTGTACCCCTCGGCCAGATCCTCGATGCCCGGGACGCGCGACGACACGCGTCGCATCGCGATCGCGCGCCGCGCCGCGTCGGACCGAGGACCGTGCTCGAGCAAGCGCTCGAAGTACGCACGAGCCGCGGTGGGTTCTCCGGCCGACTCCGCCTGCTCCGACAGTCGTCGCAGCAAGTCGGGCTCGGACTCCCCCGCGCCGTCGAGCTCTCGCAGCAGCGCGAGCGCTTCGCGCGCGTTCCCGAGATCCTCGGCGATCTGCGCCCGCGAGCGGACGATGCCGAGGTCGTCGGGCGACCGCTCCGACGCTTCGCGCAGTCGATCCGCGGCGCGCTCCAGATCGCCGCACGCGGTCAGTAGACGCGCGTGATCGACGAAATCGGCCGTCTCCGCGTCGGCGAGCGCGCAGACGGCGGCCCACGCCTCCAGCGCTTCGTAGACGTGGCCGGCCTGCTCGCGCGCGGACGCGAGCCCGCGCCAACTCGACCGATCCTCGGGACTGCGCTCGACGGCGCGGCCGTACCAGCGCGCGGCCTCTTCGAACGCGTCGAGGTGGGCGTTCAATTCACCGAGCACGCGACACGCGTCCGCCTCCGACGGGTCGAGCGTCGCCGCCGTCGCGAACTCCTCGACGGCGCGGTCGATCTCCTGCGCCTCGAGCGCCAGCATGCCCTTGTTGAAGTGCGGCGCGGCATACGTCGGATCGGCGGCGACCGCGGCGTCGAACGACGCGCGTGCGTCGTCCTGCAGCTCGAGTTCGAGTTCGATCATCCCGCGGAGGTTCAACGATCGCGCATCGGTCGGGTCGAGCATCACGGCGCGATCGCACGCGGCTCGCGCCTCGGCCAGCGCACCGCGCGCATGCCGCAGGCGAGCGAGGAACGGCCACACGGCGGGCTCGTTCGGGCTGCGCGCGGCGAATCGTTCGAACGCGGCTTCGGCGGATTCGGCCCGACCGCAGCCGTACGACGCGAGGCCGAGCGCGAACTCGAGGTCCGGATCGTCGGCACAGCGTTCCAGCGCCGACTCGAACACGCCGACCGCGCGTTCGTACTCGCGCAGTTCGAGGAACACCTGACCGCGGAGCTTCAGCACCGCGATCGACGGTTCGTCCGCGGCCGCGATCAACGGCGCGGCGCAGACCAAGCGAAGGAGCAGAGTCACGAGGTGCGGCATGGTGGGATGCGATCCTTCGTCGGGCTACTTCGAGCCGAACGCCGTTTCGCTTGACGGAATCGCGGAATGGCTCGATTGCGCTCAAGGCGCGGACGCACGCGACGTGAAGACCGCGACGACCCGGCTCGCGCGGCCGCCGCTATCGTGAGCCCACCGCGGAGCGCCCCATGGCCGAGCCGACGCCGGAAGACCTGCTGTTCGATCTGCTCGACCGCCGCGAGCGCGGCGAGGCGGTCGATCTCGACGCGCTCTGCGCGCGTCATCCGGCGCAAGCGGCGCGACTGCGCGAACTCGAGCGCGACTGGCGGCTGGCGCAAGGCGTGACGTCCGACTCGGAGCTCGAGGCCGATCCGCGCGACGACGCGGTGCCCCCGCTGCGCACCGACGTCGACGCGTCGCTGCTCGCGCAATTGCGCGAGCGCGGTGAGAACGCGGGGCGTTACGCGATCGAAGGCGAGCTCGGGCGCGGCGGCATGGGCGTCGTGCTGCGCGTGTTCGATCGCGACCTGCGCCGCAAGCTGGCGATGAAGGTCATGCCCGACGCCGTGCGCGAGCGCAGCGGCCGACTCGCGCGGTTCCTCGAAGAAGCGCAGGTCAACGGTCAGCTCGACCATCCCGGCATCGTCCCGGTCCACGAGCTCGGGCTCGATCGCGACGGCCGCGTCTACTTCACGATGAAGCTCGTGCGCGGCGAGACGCTCGAGCACGTGATCGCCGCACTCGCGCGCGGCGAAGGCGACTGGAACGCGACGCGTGTCGTCGGCGTGCTGCTGCGCGTCTGCGAAGCGATGGCGTTCGCGCACGCGAAGGGCGTCGTCCATCGCGACCTCAAACCGTCGAACGTCATGGTCGGCCGCTTCGGCGAGACCTACGTCATGGATTGGGGCGTCGCGCGCGTCCTCGGCGCGCCGTCCGGAGGCTCCGATCCGAAGTTCGACTCGGCGTCCGTGTCGTCGGACCGACGCGAGCAGGCGCAACGGTCGAGCGCGGCCGCGTATCTGACGCACGAGGGCGACGTCGTCGGCACGCCCGCGTACATGCCGCCCGAGCAGGCCGCCGGCGAGATCGCACGCATCGGCCCGCCCGCGGACGTCTACGCGATCGGCGCGATGCTCTACCACCTGCTCAGCGGTCACATGCCGTACGCGGAGCCCGGCGCGCCGCGCAACGGAGCCGCCGTGCGCCAGCGGCTGCTCGAAGGACCGCCGGTGCCGTTGCCGCGCACCGCGCCGCCCGAGCTCGCGGCGATCTGCGCGAAGGCGATGGAACGCTCCCTCGATCGCCGTTATCCGTCGATGCTCGCGCTCGCCGACGACCTGCGGGCGTACCTCGAGGGGCGCGTGGTGTCCGCGCACGCGACCGGCGCGCTGGCCGAATTGCGGAAGTGGATCGCGCGCAACCGTGCGACGGCGACCGCCGGCCTCGTCGCCGTGCTGGCCTTGATCGCGGTCGGCGTCGTGCAGTCGTTGCGACGCCTCGAGGTCGAAGCCGAACGCGAGCGCGTGGCCGAGCGCAAATCCGAGTTCGACCAACTCGCGGGCAAGGTCTACCTCGAACGCGCGCGAGCCGCCGCGGACGAGCTGTACCCCGCGATCCCGAGCCGGAGGGCGGACCTCCAGCGCTGGCTCGACGTCGAATGGGCGCGGCTCGAGGCGCTGCGGCCGCGGATCGACGCGACGATCGCGCGCATCGAGGACCGCGTCGGTCGCGATCGATCGGTCGACGACGGGCCCGAAGGCGAATCACAGAGGTTCCTGCACGCGACGCTGACGCAACTCGCGGCCGACATCGACGCGATGGCGCGCACCGAGCGCGAATCGGTCCGCGCTCGACTCGCGTACGCGGATCGATTGGCGACGCTCGGCGCCGATCATCCGGCCGCGCGCGTGCGTTGGGCCGACGCAACAGCAGCGATCGCGCGCGCGGACGGCGTCGTCGCGTCGGTGCTCTACCGCGATGCGCGGATCGAGCTCACGCCGCAACTCGGCCTCGTGCCGATCGGCATGAATCCGGTGACGAAGCTGTGGGAGTTCTACGACCTCCGCAGCGCGTGCGACCTCGGCGCGCAGGATCCGGCGACCGTGGCGATCCCGACGCACGACGCCGCCGGCAATCCGGTCGGCGTCGCCGATCCGGGCCTCGTGTTCGTGCTGTTGCCGGGCGGAGCGTTCGACTGCGGCGCGATCCCAGCCGACGGCGGCGACCCCGATGGCGATCCGCGCGCCGCCGACGACGAAGGCGTCCGCCGCGTCACGCTGGCGCCGTTCTTCATCGCACGGCACGAAGTCACGAAGGGGCAATGGCGGCGCTGGACGGGCAACGATCCGAGCTTCTATCGCGACGGACCGCCGTACGACGGCGATCCCGATCCGATGGGACCGACCCATCCGGTCGAGCAGGGTCCGTGGCCGGACGCGGATCGGACGTTGCGCCGCGCCGGACTCGCGCTGCCGACCGAAGCGCAATGGGAGTACGCGGCGCGCGCGGGCACGCGCTCGGCGTGGTGGTCCGGTCGCGAACCGTCCGCGCTGGCCGGCGTCGCGAACGTGCTCGATCGACGTGCGGAGGCGCAGTTCCCGGGTTGGGGTCGTCAGGAGGGCGACTTCGACGACGGCTACTGCAGCCTGTCGCCGGTCGGCACGTTCCGCGCCAACGCGTTCGGACTCCACGACGTGCACGGCAACGTCTGGGAATGGTGCGCGGACGCGTACTCACGCAGCATCGGCGCGTCGCGGGACGGCGATGGCTTGGCGTCCGGCGGCGATCCGACGGTCCGCGTGCTGCGCGGCGGCAGCTTCAACGATCCGGCGTCGCTGGCGCGCTGCTCGAGTCGATCGTCGCAGGACGGCTCGATCCGGACCCCGGCGATCGGGCTCCGCGCCGTGCGCGCTCTGGAGCGGTGACGGCTCGCGTCGCGTCGCCGTCGACCGGATCGGTCACTTCGCCGCGTCGAGTCGCTCCGCCGCGCGCGCGACGACGTCGCTCATGCCGAGCTCGGTCGCGAGCGCGCTGGCCTTCGTCCACGCTTCGACCGCTTCGGCGCGGCGATGCTGCTCGGACAACGACTCGCCGAGCTGGAACCACGCGTACGGGTTCTGCGGCAGCAAGCTCAGCGAGACGCGATAGGCGCCCTCGGCACGCACCCAGTCCCGCGCGCGTTCCGCGTCCTGCGCGTTCGAGTACGCGACCTTCGCGATCGTCACCACGCGCTCCTGCGCTTCGCCCTTCAACTCGCCGGCGAGATTGCGGACGAGCTCGGCGACCGCGCCGAGTTCGTCGGCGTTCGCGGCCGATGCCGCGGCGTCGAGGAACGACGAGCACGCGGCCTTCTTGTCGCCGGAGAACAGCGACGCGTAGCCGACGTTCTTGTGTGCGGCGACGACCTGCGCGCGCAGGTCGGCGATCGGCAACTCGCGCTTCTGTGCGTCCAGCAACACCTCGAGCTCGCCCGCGAACTCGCGCTTCTGGCGCAACAGTCGCGCGAGCCGCGCCGCGTTCTCGCCGGTCGCATCGGCGCCGAGGGAGCGCGCGCGACGCGTCAGCTCGAGTGCGAGCGCCTCGTCGCGGACGTCCTCGGCCGCGCGCCCGAGTTGCGTGTACAGCGCCGCCAACTCCTCCGCGCCGCCGCGCAGGCGGTGCTGCAGCGATTCGAGTTGCTTCGCGTTGTGCACCGCGTCGCTGAGGTTGCCGCGCGCGACCAGCAACTGCGTGACGACCAGCACGACGTCGGGATCGGCGTCGCCCTGCGCTTTGCGCGCGGCGACGATCTCGGCCTCGCCGGCTTCGCCTTGGCCGCGCGAGAAGTACAGCTTCGCGAGTTCGAGCCGCGGCGCCGCCAGGTCCGGTCGCAGCTTCGCGACCTTCTCGAAATCCTTCACCGCCTCGATCGCCTGGCCGGTCGCGAGGAACGC
>JAEUIB010000404.1 GCA_016795255.1 Planctomycetota bacterium | reverse complement strand
GCACGCGGCGGCGACTTTGTTCGCGCGAATCCGATACGGAGCGCAGGCCCGCAGCACCTGTGGATACGGCGGCTTGCGCCGCCTCGGACACCTGGTGAGTCCGGCGGCTGCGCCGCCTCGAACATGAATCAATTGGGGGGGCAGACCGATGGTCTGTCCCCCAATTGATTCACGTTCTGTCAGAAGTTCGGTCCGACCTGGACGAACATCGACGCGCCGGCGAGCGTCGGCGCGCCCGACGCGACCGCGGCTTGGATCACGAGGGTCATTTCGTCGAGTCCCGCGGGCAATGCCGGCGCCGCCGGGAACTGCAGGATCGACTGGCCCGACCCACCGATCGCACCGACGGCGATCGGACCGACGAACGCGGACAAGCCGAACACGAACGCGCCCTCGAACGCAGGCGACGCGAGCGGCGCTGCCGGCAACCCGGCGAACAACACGACGACGTCCCCCGGCTCTCCGTAGAGGAAGATCGCGAACGGCTTGCCGGTCCGAACCGGACCCGGACTCGACACCTCCACGTCACGCGACGGGGTCGACGACGTGCTGACCGTCCCGCCGAGATTCGTGATCGCCGTGTGCCCACCGCCGGGAACGATCCAGTTCGTGCCTGCGACGACCACGTCGTCGCGCAGCGTGGCCGCGTCGTTCACGAGGAACAGTCCTGCACCGGCCAGTGGCGGGAACGCGTTCGACCCGAACGCATCGCCGCCGACCAGCCCCGAGCCATGCACGGTGAGCGTCGAGCCCTGCGCGCGCAGCCCGTGACCCCCGACCGGCGCATTGACCGTCAGCGACGATCCCGTCGGTCCGCCTTCGAGGAACGACGAGACCACGTACGTGTCGACTCCGTCGACGGACAGCGCCGTCCCTCCGTTCGAGATCTGCTTCGAGACGCTCGATCCGATGCCAGCGCCACCGTACGCGCTCGTGCGTGCGATCGTCAGGCCACCGGTTTGGCGGACGTCGATCGCTCCCGCACCGTGCGAATGAAGCGGAAAGAACCCTCCGCTCAAGAAACCCGGCGCACCGCGCACCTCGCAGTCCTCGATCCACACCGTTCCCGGGCTCGACTGCACCGACAGCATCGGCGGGATCGAGCCGATGCCGAGTCCGAGGCCGACCGTGATCGGCCCCTCCTGGAATCGGAAGCCGCGCACGACGAACGTCGACCCCGCGGGGACGTTCGAGATCGCGAGGTGACCGAGGAACACCGGACCGGCGGAGTCTTTGATCAGCGTCACTCCCTTGCCGGACACCGTGACCGGCGCGGTCGGCAACATCTCCGTGTAGGTGCCGGCGCGCACCAACAGCACGTCGCCGTCGGCGGCGCCGTTCAGCGCGGCCTGCAGCAGCGCGCGGCCGTTCGGCATACCTTGGGGATCGACGACGACGACGCCGGCGCACGCGTCCTCGAGGGATGCGAGCGCTGCGGCACTGCAAAGCACGAACGTGATGGACTTACGGAACATGGCGTGAGCTCCGAAAGCAGGGGGTTGGGAAAACCTCGTTGGGCGAACGCCACGTTACCAGCCCGTTGAAAAAGTCGGCCGGCAGTCGGGCGAGCGAGAGCGAGCAGGGCGAGGCGCGCCGACGAGGCGTATCGACGGCCCAGTTGCGCCAGATACGGTGAGGAGGCGCAACGAAGGACTGCTCGTTCGCAGCCGGCCGAGTGCCTGCAGATTTTTTCAACGGGCTGGTTAGGCGTGCTCGACTCAACGCGAGCGCGCGTCGTCCAGCACGTCCCCGATCGTCTCCCCCCACGCGTACGCGGGCTGCCAGCGCAGCGCGGCACGCAGGGCGCCCGGCGCTCCGACCAACGTCGGCACGTCGACGGCGCGCAGGCGCGACGGAGCGAGCTTCAGCTCAACCGGCACGCGAGCTCGTTCCGCGACCGCGCGCACGATCGATTCGATGGTGCGACCTTCTCACGAGCAGACGTTGTACGGCTCGCCCGGCGCGAGCACGCCGCGCTCGGCCTCGAGCGCGAGCGCGTAGACGTTCGCGACGTCGCGCACGTCGAGGAAGTCGCGGACCGCCGACAAGTTGCCGTGCTGGACGACGCCGCCGCCGGCGCGTTCGAGCTGCGCGACCTGACGCGCGAACGACGCGACGACGAAGCGTTCGTCCTGGCCCGGCCCCACGTGGTTGAACGGCCGCAGCACGCGGACGTCGAGCCCATCGGCGGCGTACGCGCGCGCGAGATGTTCCGCGGCGGCCTTCGACGCGCCGTAGACCGTCACCGGCCGCGGCGGTCGCGATTCGGCGAGCGGCATCTCGCGTTCGTCGGCGCGGCCGTAGACCTCGGCCGACGACACGACGACGCAGCGCGCGGACTTCGCATGAGCGGCGAGCGCGGCCAGCACATGCAGCGTGCCCTGCGCGTTGATCGCGAACGCACCGCTCGGGTCGTCCTTCGCCTGCGGCACGAACGCGATCGCCGCGAGATGCAGCACCGCGTCGGGGCGGCTCGTCGCGACGACGTGCTTCACCGCGGCGAAGTCACGGACGTCGATCGCGAGCGTGCCGTCGTCGGCCGCCTGCGGCGCGAATCCGGCGCCGACGACGTCGTGCCCGCGCGCACGCAACGCGGCGCAGGCGTGCTTGCCGACGAAGCCGTTGCTGCCGGTGACGAGGACGCGCACCGTGCGTCAGTTCCCGCGCTGATGCCGGTCGACGTCGGCGTCGACCATCATGTCGACGAGGCCGTTGAAGTCGACTTCGGGCTTCCAGCCGAGCACGGTCGTCGCCTTGCCGATGTCGGCGCACAGGTGCTCGACCTCGGCCGGCCGCAGGAAGGCCGGATCGGTCTCGACGTACTTGCGGTAGTCGAGTCCGACGCGCGCGAACGCGCGTTCGCAGAACTGCTTCACCGAATGCATGACGCCGGTGCCGATCACGAAGTCGTCGGCTTGCGGGCGCTGGACCATCATCCACATCGCGCGGACGTAGTCGCCGGCGAAGCCCCAGTCGCGCTGCGCGTCGAGGTTGCCGAGCTTCAGCTTGTCGAGCTT
>JAEUIB010000523.1 GCA_016795255.1 Planctomycetota bacterium | reverse complement strand
GTGGCCCTCCGCCGTGGGATGCACGAGGTCGAGGAACAGCGTGCGTCCGCCCGCGGCGTTCAACGCGGGCGTCGGGTCGACGACGGCCGACCGCGTCTGCGCGCCGATCGCGTCGATCGCCGCGTGGAACTCGGGCTTCCACAGCCACGGCGGATCGCCGCGTAGCGGCTCTTTCATCAGCACGACGGCGAAGTGGTGCGTGCGACCGAGATCGACGAGTCGCCGCATGTTCTGTGCGAAGCGGTCCGCGGGAGTCGGTACGTCGCCGGCCAATTCGTGCCAGACCGTCGTCGCGTCGCGCTTCTCTTCGCGCACGATGCGGCTCAGCGTCGCGAAACGCTGTGCGCCGCGACCGATCTCGGCGCGCAACGCGTGTCGCGTGAGGAACGTGTTCTCGAAGTCTTGCCGCTGCGCGCGCTCGAAGAACGCCGGCTCGTCGAATTGGCTGATGTGCGTGCTCTCGTTGAGGAAGAACGACGCGGTGACGATGTCGGGTTCGAACGCCGGCAGCAGGTGTTCCTCGAAGAAGTACCGCGCTCGCGTGCTGTTCGACGCGCGGATGCCGGCGTTGATCACTTCGACCGCGAGGCCGCGCTCGCGCAGCAGGCGCTCGACCTGCGTCGGATAGTCGAGTCCGGTCGATTCGTCGATGCCGTGTCCCCACGTGCTGGACGTGCCGAGGCACAACACGCGGACGACGCCTTCGGGTTTGGCGGTCGTGAACGCGCGGCCGCGGAAGCGGTGATCGTTCAAGTACGTGTTGAACCGGCGCACGACCGGCGACGTCAGGTGCACGAGTCCAGCAGGCAGCGATCGACCGTCGACGAGCTCGGGTCCCGGATCGTCGTCCGCGGGAGGCTCGAGTTCGATCGAGTGGCTCGCCGCCACGGCCAGCGGCGCGGCGATCGAGCACGCGACCATCGCGACGACCGCGCGCCACGGAGCGACTCCGCGCGCGACGGCGACCGTCGCGAACAACAACACGAGCAGCGTCGCGAACGACACGAACGCGAAGTCGAACAGGCCGAGCGGCTCCCCGTGCGTCAGCGCCGCGATCGGGATCGCCGCGAACGCGATCGGTGGAGATACGCGCAGCCACGACCGGCGCAGCAGGAACGCCAGCGCCGCGGCGAGCGGCAGCAACGACGCGACGCCGCCGCATCCGGCGAGGCGGGGCAGTGCGTCCGCGGACGTGGGTTCCCCGGCGGGCATCGGCGTCACGTCGATCGTCGCGACGTCCGCCCGACCCGCCGCTGCCAGGACCGCGACGTTGCCGGCTTCGAACCCGGCGTGGTCCGCGTACGCGATGTGCTCGCCGCCGAGGTACGCGTCGAAGCGCTCGCCGCGAGCGCGCACGCGCAACTGCACCAGACGCCCAGGCTCGATCGACGCCGCAGTGGGCCCGAGTCGGCGCCAATCGCCGCGATGCTCCAGGACGAATCCGCACGGCACGTCCGGCCGCGACGACACCAGCAGCGCGATCCCCTCGGCGATCCGCGGATGACCGCGCAACCGCACTTCGACCACCGCGTTCGGCGCCAGCGCGAGCTCCGTGCGCAGTTGCACGTCGCGATACGGGCCCGCGGCCGAGAACGCGTTGCCGGCATCGAGCGCGAACGGTTGCGTCACGTGCTCGGCGCGCGACGAGACTGCCACCAGCGCGCGCGCGACCGCATCCGCGCGGATCGCCGCGTCGCGAGTTCGCACCGCGGTCGCATCGGCCGACAGCGACCAGCCGCAGGCGACGAGCACGACTGCGGCGATCGCGACGCGCCGGCGCGACGGCACTGCCGCGTCTCGCACGCGATCACGCACCTCGAACGCGCCGATCGCCGCGCCGATCGCGAGCGCGGCGACAACCATTCCCAGCGACGGCGTCGAGCCGATGGCGAACGCGCCGATCCTCACGATGGCGAGCGGCAGCAAGGCCGAGGTGGTCGCGATCGCGACCCGACGCGCGTCGAACCGACCGGTCGCGAGCGAACCGAGGAACGCGAACAGCAGCGCAGCGATCGCCGCGCCGACGCCGATCGCTCGCGCGACCGTGACCGACGCGGGCGGCGCGCCGAACCGCACGAAGTCGAGGTCGTCGACGACGCGATCGAGGATCGCGTCGGGCGCCGCGCCGGCCGCGCAGGTCTCGGTCCGCACCGACAGCACGCGGACACCGTCGGACACGAGCGAGGCGCGGCCGGCCGCCAATCCGTCGTGACGTAGTCGGAACAGCGCCTTGCCGTCCAGCGCGACTTCGAACCACGGGCCGAGCGACCGGACCTCGACGTCGAACGGAGCGTGCGGATCGCCGCCGCGAGCCGGCACGTCGCGATGGGCGAGCAACTCGGGTGAGCCGTTCGGCGTCGGCGCCGACATCGACACGGCGAACGTCGCGCCCGGCGTCACGCGCACGAGGTACGCCGCGTTGCCGACGTCGCGCAGTCGGATCTCGACGGTCGAGGACTGGTCGAGGGCGCGGCGCAGGCGGAATCCGAAGCGGCGCAGCTCGGTGCGCTCGTCGGTCGCCGGCGTCAGGCGGAGGATGGCGCCCGGCTCGAGCACGAAGCCGTCCCCGGGCGGCGCGACGAGGACCTCGCCGCGCGCATCGGTCGCGGCCCAAGTTTCGGCCCTCAGCGGGATCGACGGACGCGCGGCGTCGACGCGCAAGCGGTCGACGACGAACGCCGCGAGTCCCCCGGCGATCGACAAACACACGACGACGCGCCGTACGGCGCGGGCCGATACCCCCGACATGTCTCTCCTCCCGCACGGTTCTTCCGCCGTGCGTACCCCGGGCGAGAGGTCTCTCCTCCTCCCGTCCGCAATTCGATTCGCGCCCCATGGTCACACCGGCCGGCAGGCGAGTGCGACACGGCGGAACGGTACCCCGCTGGGGACGCCGAAGGCTCGCGCGGATTCGGTCGTGGTCCGCGAATCCAGAGGGTCCTTGCGCGCGGGACGGGGCGTGCGGCACGATTCGCGGCGGGTGAGTTCACGATCGGAAACGGGAGCACCATGAGTCGACCGAGCATGCGATTGATCGGGGCCGCGCGTGGAGTGGCTTTGCTCACGGGGACGTGGTTCGCGTCGGGTGTCGGCAGCGGGACCGCGCACGCGCAGTCTCCGCCGCCGAAGGGGCGGTACGCATACGAGGAGTTCGCGATCGGCGGCACGCCGCGCGCCCTCGCGGCGGGGGATTTCGATCACGATGGACGCATCGACATCGTTGCGACGCACTTCAACGAGAGTCGGATCGGCATCGTGCGAAACGTCGGGTTCGGTCGCTTCACCGCGAGTGGGACGCAAGTGATCGGATCGAGTCCCGCCGGCGTTCGCGTCGGTGATTTCGACGACGACGGGAATCTGGATGTCCTCGTGCGCCGTACGAGTGCGAACGCCGCCTACGTGACGCGAGGCGACGGGGCGAACCAACTGTTGGCGCCGATCGCCTTGCCGACGCCGTCCGTCGCGGGCGCCATCGGGGCCGCTGACCTCGATGGCGACGGTGATGCCGAGGCTCTCGTCGCATCCGGCTCTCCGGGGCTCGGGGTCGCGCAGTGGACCGGGACCGGGTTCGGGCCGTTCGCGTTCGTTCCGGTTTCGAGTCCCCAGACACTCGAGTTCGCGGACGTCGACGGCGACGGGTTCGTCGACGTCGTGACCCAAGACGCGTTCGCGAAGAAACTGCTCGTCCTCCGTGGTGACGGAGTGGGTGGCTTGGCGATGCCGACGTCGATTTCGACGACGACGACTCCCGGTCGGACACTTCCCCGGGACGTCCAGGGCGACGGCGTCGTCGACCTCGTGACGCAGGTGGTCGTGTCCACGGGCACCACGGCTCCGGTGGAGGCGCGCCTCGGTGTCGGTGCGGGCTCCTTCGCTCCGCCCATCACGTCGATCGCTCAGAACGGATTCATCGATCTGGCCGACGTCGATCTCGACGGTGATCTGGACTTGCTCAACGGGACCCTGCAAAGCCACGGCATCAGCGAAATGGTCGGTCCGGGCACGTTTGCCACTCCGGTCACCCTGAACTGCGCCGGGAATCTTCAATGGGACGGTCTCTTCGCGGACGTCGATGCCGATGGCTGGCCCGATGTGGTGACCACGGCGTCCGAACTGCGCTCGATCGGCGTGTTGCCAGGAACCGGGAAGTTCACGTTCTCTCTGCTTTCGACGATCGAGCCGCCGCTGACCACGGGCACGACCCCTTCCCACGTCGCCTATGCAGATGCGAACGCCGATGGCGAATTGGATCTCGTGTCCGCCTCCGACACGATCTTGCCGAAGCTCTCCATTCGCCTCGCCGACGGCTCGGGAGGCTTTGGGCCGCCGAACGTGACAGCGATGCCGGCTTCGCTCCAAGCACTCCGAGTCACCGATTTCGACGTCGATGGCTGGGACGACATCCTCGCCAAGTACTCATCGTCGACCGCACAAGGACTCGCGGCGCTGCGCGGGAGCGGACAAGCTCAGTTCGTTCTCGCCGGGCTGCACGCCGTCAAGCCGCCGAACACCAATTATGCGATCGGCGCCTTCGACGTCGGCGACGTCGATCGAGACGGTGACCAAGATGTCGTGGTCGGTGGCTTCAACGCGCCCGAAGTCGGCGTCATGTTCCATACGGGTTTCGGCGTGTTTGCGCCCGCGACATTCAGCCCGAGTGTGGGGTCGTTCGGCGTGACGTCCACGTCGCTCGCGGAACTCGACGGCGACGGTGTGTTGGACCTCGCGGTCGTTCAAGCGTCCAGTCCGACGGCGCAGGTCCTGCTGATGAAAGGATCGACCAACGGACAGTTCGCCCACGTCGGTTCGTTGGCGGCGCCTGGCCCGTGCGGATTCGCAGCCTTCGCGAATCTCAACTCGGATGGGATGCCCGACCTCGTGGCCTGGTCTCGCGCCGCCACGACGGGTGCGGTGATGTCGTTCGTCGGAACTGGGCCGTTCCAGTTCACGTCGAGCACGACCCATTCCCTGAGTTCGTGGGTCGTGACCTCGAGCTACGTCGTGACGGACATCGACCACGACGGCTACGACGACCTGCTCGCGGCGAGCTCTGGCTTCGGGCGTCTCGTGTTCGCCCAATCCGATGGAGCCGGAGGGTTGCGGCCGCCGCGGCTGTTCGTCACTCCCTCCGGAATGACGTCGGTCCTGGTCCACGACGTCGACGACGACGCGCGACCTGAACTCACCGTCGGATCGACGACGAACGCAGGGATCTGGATCCTGCCTGGTCAACTCGACGGCGACGCGTCGGCGTACGGGATCGGCTGTGCCGGCACCGGTGGCATCGCGCCGGAGCTGTGGGTCCAAGGCACGCCGCACCCCGGCGAATCACTGACCGTTCGGGTGCGCCGCGGCCTCGGCGGTGCGATGGGGTTGCTCGTGTTCGGTGCCGCGCCGGCGCTGCTGCCGATCGGGGGCGGCTCGTGCTCGCTGCTGACGTCGCCGCTGTTCCCGATCGTGTTGTCGACGCCGCTCGCGGGCGTCGGCGCCGGACAAGGCGAGATCTCCTTCGCCGCGACGGTTCCGCCAGGCACTCCCGAAGCCGTGTTCGGGATGCAGGTTCTCGTGGCGGATCCTGGCGGGCCGGGCGGCGTCGCGGTGACGAACGCGGTCAGCGTCGCGATCCAGCACTAGAGGAACGAACGATCCACGTGCGCGCCGCTCGAGTCGACCGCGACGAGACGTCGGCGGACGGCGGCCGTGCGGTTCGAGACGAAACTTGCCTCGTCTCTTGCCGTGCGCGGGCAAACGTTGGAAACTTCCGCTCGTGATTCGCCGCAGAGAAGAGTCGGCGGACGCGACCGTCGGTTGGGACCAACTCGATGACCGTACTTCCGCAGAACACGAAGAAGCGCTCTTTCATCGAAGCGCGCTGGACGGCGGAGGACACCGCCAACCTCTACGGCTTGCGCGATTGGGGAAAGGGCTACTTCGGGATCTCGCCGAGTGGTCACGTGACCTGCATGCCGGCGCAGGATCCGACGCGCGCGATCGACCTGTTCGAGGTCGTCGAGGGACTGCGCGAGCGCGGGGTCCACACGCCCGTGCTGTTGCGCTTCGACGATCTGCTCGAGCAGCGGCTGCGCGAACTGCGCACCGCGTTCGACCAGGCGATCACCGACAACGAGTACTCCGGCAAGTACACGTGCGTGTACCCGGTGAAGGTCAACCAGCAGCGTCATCTGTGTGAGCAGATCCGCGACCTGAACCTGAAGTTCGGGTTCGGCCTCGAAGCCGGCAGCAAGCCGGAGTTGCTCGCGGTGCTCGCGTTGACGGCCGGCCACAACCACATGCCGATCGTCTGCAACGGCTTCAAGGACAGCGAGTTCATCGAGACGGTGATCCTCGCGACGAAGCTCGGCCGCAACATCCTCACGGTGGTCGAGAAGTACAGCGAGCTCGAGCTGATCATCGAGCACTCGCGCCGTTACAACGTCCGCCCGCAGATCGGCGTGCGCGCGAAGCTGTCGGCGCGCGGCGCCGGCCGCTGGGAAACCTCGGGCGGCCTGCGCAGCAAGTTCGGCCTGACGATGGCCGACATCGTCCAGGCCAGCGAGCGCCTGCGCGAAGTCGAGATGCTCGACTGCCTGAAGATGATCCACTGCCACCTCGGCAGCCAGGTCTACGACATCCGCAACTTCAAGCACGCCGTCACCGAGCTCGCGTACATCTACGCCGAGCTGCGCCGCCTCGGCGCGAGCTGCGACACGATCGACATCGGTGGTGGTCTCGGCGTCGACTACGACGGCAGCCAGTCGGCGTGGGACAGCTCGATCAACTACACGATCGCCGAGTACGCGGCCGACGTCGTCTACCGCATCAAGAACGTCTGCGACGACGCGAAGGTCCCGCACGCGAACATCGTCAGCGAGTCGGGGCGGTTCATCGCCGCGCACAGCTCGGTGCTGATCTGCAACGTGCTGGGGCGCACGCGCTTCGACGTGAAGCCCGACGTCAAGAAGATCCGCACCGAGCTCGAAGCGCTCGAGCCCGAGAAGCAGCCGCAGCCGGTGTTCGACCTCGTCGACGCGTACGAGCGCATCACCGACCGCAACCTGGTGGACGTCTATCACGACGCGATCCAGGCCCGCGACGAAGCGATGTCGCTGTTCTCGCTCGGCTACATGTCGCTGCCGATGCGCGCGCACTGCGAAGTGCTGTTCTGGTCGATCGGCCGCGAGATCCTCGAGCGCTCGATGCGCATCGGCGAACTCGCCGAAGAGTTCGAGGGCCTGCCGGTCCTGCTGTCCGACATCTACTTCTGCAACTTCTCGGTGTTCCAGTCGGCGCCCGACTCGTGGGCCATCGACCAGTTGTTCCCGATCTCGCCGATCCATCGTCTCGACGAACAACCGACGCGCGTCGGCGTGCTGGCCGACATCACGTGCGACTCGGACGGCAAGATCGAGCGCTTCGTCGACAAGCGCGAGGAGAAGAAGATCCTCGAGCTGCACGACCTGAAGGAAGGCGAGCCCTACTACCTCGGCATCTTCCTCGTCGGCGCGTACCAGGAGGTCCTCGGCGACCTGCACAACCTGTTCGGCGACACGCACGTCGTCCACGTGCGCTTCGAGGAGGACGGGACCTGGTCGATCGACGAGATCGTCGCCGGGGACACCGTCGCCGAAGTGCTCGGCTACGTCCAATTCGACGCCGACCAACTGCTGCGCACGCTGCGACGCGACGTCGAGCGCGCGGTGAAGACCGGACGGCTCGAAGCCGGAGACAGCAAGGCTCTGATGGCGTTCTACGAAGACGGCATGCAGGGCTACACGTACCTCGAGTGAGCAAGAGTTCGGAAGCGTGACGGCGGCGGTGGAACTCGTCCTGCCGGGAGATTCCGATCGCCGTCGCGCGCGAATCACAGGAAAGGGAGCGCGGGTCCCGTGACGCGGGACCCGAGGATCGTCGACGGACCATGTAGGGACCGCGCCGCCGGACTCGGTGGTTCGCGGCGGGCGTCCGTGGGAGGTTCGGCGCGTCCTGGCTCCGGTTCCCGTGGTTCGTGATTCGCGGTGAAGGTCGGCTCGACCGGACTGGTCGCGCGGGCTCGGATCCGCTGACGTGGCGAACACGCGTTCGCGGGACGGGGGTCGCATGCGTGCGGAACGACCATTCGCCGCCGAAAAGGCCGAGAACAGCCGACTGCTGCGCGAGGACATCGAGCGCCGGTCCGTCCGCTTCCGTGCACTGCCCGAAGTCGTCACGCTGAACCACAGCGATCTGTGCAACCTCCGCTGCGTGATGTGCCCCCGCAACCTCGCGCAGGGAACCCATCGTCTGTCGCATCGGGTGCTCAGCTACATCGCGGACGAGTTGTTCCCGACCGCGCGCAAGCTCGTGCTGACGACGTCCGGCGGGGATCCGCTGGCCGCGGACTACGACTTCCTGCTCGACCGCGCGTCGACGTACGGGGTGCAGATGGACGCCGTGACCAACGGCGTGCTGTTGAGCCCCGAGCTCTATCGCCGCTCGCGCCACGCGCTCGACCACCTCAACGTGTCGCTCGATTCGCACGTGCCGGAGGTCTACGAGCGCATCCGCCTCGGCGCGCGGTTCGACCAAGTGATGTCGAACCTGCATGCGATCCGTGCCGAGCGCGCCGCGCACCCCGACGACGTGCTGTATTCGACGTCCGCGGTCGTCATGCGCTCGAACCTCCCGCACCTGCCGGAGTTCGTCCGCTTCGCCGCGGGCCTCGGATTCGAAGCGGTCGTGTTCCAGCGCCTGCTGCATTCGGTGAAGCCGACGCCGGACGAAGATCCCGAGACCCACTGCGGCGCCGACGCGATCCGGGACTCGTTCGCGAAGTCCGAAGCGGCCGCGCGCGAAGTCGGGATCAACCTGTACCTGACGGAGTTCGGGCTGCCGTCCGTGCTCGTGCGACCGCTGCGGTCGAAGAGCCCCGATCCGCTGCTCGGCAAGCGGCTGTGCTGGTTCATGGCCCAGAACTTCGGCGTCATGTACACGGGCGAGGTCTACCCGTGCTGCGTGCCGACCGATCACGCGCTCGGCAACGTGCTGTACGACGATCCGGTGTCGATCTGGAACGGCGAAGCGGCGCAAGCACTGCGAGCCGCGCAGATGTCGGGGCGCGGCACCGTGTTCTGCTCGGGTTGCCTGCACGCACCGCACTTGCCGTCGCGGCCGCTCGCGCCGGCGCAAGAAGCGCTGCGCGTCGTGCGCCGCGCGGTGCATCACGGCCTCGGTTCGCTGCGCCGGCGGTGGCGCACGAAACACGCATCGACGCTGATCGATCCGCCGCGGCCTCCGACCACGCCGTGCGACGGCGGCTTCGCGCGAGCGACCGAGTCGAAGCCGTGCGCGACCCCGGTCCCCGCGCTGCGCAACGACGTCGCGGCGGTGGCCGCCGACAGCTCGCTGTGGCTGATCCACCGCGGGATGCTGCTGCACGCGGCGTCGGTCGACGCCACGCCGCAGCCGATCGGTCGCCTGCACGCCGAGCCCGCACCGCGCGGGACGCTGCTGAAGTTCGTCGCTCGAGACACGCTGATCGCCGCGTTCGCCGGTGGGGGACGCGTGCTGCGCGTCCACGTCGGCGGAGCGACGTTGCGCGTCGAGGATGCGTTGGTGCTGTCCGATCCGCGCGCGTTCGTCCGTCAGCCGGCCGCGGCCGTCGCCGGCGACGGTTCGATCGTGATCGGCGAGTACGGCGTCCATCCCGGCGCGCGTTGCGGCCGCGTGTACCGCGCGCCGCACGCGACGGCGGCGTTCACCGAGATCGTCTGGCTCGACTGGGCCCGTCACGTCCACGCGCTCCACGCGGCGCGCGACGGCTCGATCCTGTTCACGACCGGCGACCTCGCGGAGCGCCGCCGCTTGCTGGTCGTGCCGCCGCGGTCCACGCGCGTGCGGACCGTCGAGCACGCGTGGTCGGGGTTCACCGCGATCGCCGAGACCGACGACGCGTACCACTTCGGCACCGACCTGCGCTCGAGCAACGCGCTGATGCGCCGCGATCGATCGCTGCGCACGCCGGCGGAAGCTCGCGCGCTACCCGATGCGATCGATCTGCAAGTCCGCGACCTCGTCGCGCTCGGTCAGCGGCGGATGGTCGCTCTGCTCGGCATGGACGGCGATCTCGTCGATCGACGGGCGGGACGGCGCTCGACCGTCCTTGTCTCGCGCGACGACGGGTCGACCTGGTCGATCGTGCACGAGTTCGCGGCGGACTGGGCCGAGGCGCCCGAAGCGTTGCTCGCGCTGCCCGGCCCGCGGCCCCGCGTGCTGACGCAATGCACCGAGGAGCCGGTCGTCCTCACCGTCGCGTGACGGCCACGGACGGAGTCGACGCGTCGGCGGCCGTGTTCGTGCTCGTCGACGTTCAGCGCGACTCCGCGCGTTCCCGGCGCCAGCGCCCGCGCGCGTTCAACCATCGCATGCGCTGCCGGCGCAGCCATTCGACGAGCCACGCCGGGCGTCGCGCGGGCAGGTGCGGAGCGTGGATGCAGCCCGAGCAGAACAGCGTCCCGCTGCGCGCGTAATGCGCGGCGCGCAGCTTCTGCGCTTCGCGGCCGTTCCAGATCTCGAGCGGCGTCTGCTCGTTCAGGTTGCCGAGCCGATGATCGGTCGGGTAGCAGCACGGGTAGACCTCGCCGGTCGGCTGCACGCCGAAGTGCTGGATCAGGTACCAGCACAGCGGCTTCTCGAGCAGCGGCGGCGGAACCTTGTCGCGGAGCGGGCCGACGATGAGGTTCGGCTGGCCGAAGTCGCTGACGAACAGGTTCAAGCCGACGTCCTGCGCCGTCCTGCGCGCCGCGGCCAGCGCTTCCAGGACGCCCGCTTCGCCGACGGCCGCGTAGGGATCCTCGGCCGGCGTCGACTTCGCGAACTGACTGAGGCGCTGCAGGATCAGCCCGTCGACGCCGAGCGAGCGCGCGTAGCGCACCAGGCCTTCGAAATGGGGCAGCGTCGATTTCATGACGACCGCGCTCAGCGAGAACAACACGCCGTCCGGCGCGCTCGTGCGTTGCTCGGCGATGCCGCGCAGGTTCGCGTCGAGCTTCGCGAAACGACCGCCGACGCGGATCCGTTCGTAGACCTCGGGCAGATGGCAG
>JAEUIB010000508.1 GCA_016795255.1 Planctomycetota bacterium | reverse complement strand
GCACGTCGATCCTCGCGAGCACGTACCTGGGCGGATCGTCGCACGATCGAGCATTCGCCGTGGACGTGACGCCGCAAGGAACGATCCTGGTCGCGGGCGATACGCAGTCGCCCGACCTGCCGGTTACGCCTGGCGCGTTCGATACGACCCCGGCGCTTGCTCCCGCGTTCGTCGCCGTGCTCGATCCGACTCTGTCGTCGGTGTTGCACTGCACCGCGCTCGGAGGCAGCGGCGGTGACACGCCGTGCGGCGTCGCGTTCGACGCGTTCGGCGACGTCATCGTCGCAGGTTCGTCGTTGTCGTTCGACTTTCCGACGACGCCCGGAAGCTTCAAGCCGGGGTATTCCGGCGGTCGCGACGGGTTCGTCGCCCGACTCGACGGCACGCTCTCGACGCTCGCGTTCGGAACATACCTTGGCAAAGGGAGCTCCGAGTTCCTGCGCGGCCTCACGGTCGACGCCGGGGGTCGCGCGATCGTGTGCGGGTCAACATCGTCCTCGAACTTCCCGGTCACACCGAACGCGTTGGACCCCAGTTTCTCCGCGGGCGACGCCTTCTTGACGCAGTTCTCGCGCGACGGATCGACGCTCCTGTACTCGTCGTTCATCGGCGGATCGTCCTGGGATGATGGTTACTCTGTCGCCGCTGGACCCGGTGGTGAGGTGTACGTCGCAGGGGAAACACATTCGCCGGACTTCGTCGCGACGCCGGGCGCTTTCGATACCACGTTCGATACGTCGTCGTTCAACACCGAGGGATTCGCGATGGGTTTTGACCTGTGTCGCGGCGCGATCTCGCATTATGGCCAGGGTTGCCTCGGCTCGGGAGCGATCGTTCCGACGTTGAGTGTCTCGGGGTGTCCGTCGTCGGGTGAGGCGCTGACCTTGCAAGTGTCGGGAGCTTACGGCGGAGCGCCCTTGCTCCTTGCGCTGGGCGGAGGGCAGTCCGCGGTTCCGATCGTAGGGAGTTGCGCAGCGCAGATCTTCCCTTGGAACGGCCTAGCGGTCACCGCCGCACTCACGGGACAAGGAGCCGGCAACGGATCGATCGAATGGACGGCTGCACTTCCAGTCCCGGCGCCGGCTGGCATCGTCACATTGCAAGCATTCATCGGCGATGCGGGTGCGCTCGACGGCGTGGCCGCGACGGCAGCCGTCGCGATCAATCTGGTCGACTGATCGACGACGAGCGGCAAAGCCCCACGCCCCTCACGGCACGATCAGCTCGAACTGGATGCCGTTGGTCGCCGACGGATAGAACGGCGCGACGTCGTTGAACCAGGCTTGTGCGTAGAGCGTCGCTCCGCCCGGGATCGGCGTCGTCGCGGGGACCGGCGCGCCGAGCATCGCGGTGCCGGCGCCGTTCGACGACATCGGCAACAGCAGTTGCGCGGCGGGGATCAACGTGCCGCCGTTGAACGCGATCTGCAGCTTCTGCGTCGCGACGAACAGCACGCCGACCTTCGACAGCGGCGCGCTCGTCACGTTGAACGTCACGACGTTGCCCGCGTTCGTGTAGGTGACGTCGAGGTTCGGCGTGCCGTTGCTGCCGACCTTCGCGAAGCCGAGGTTCAGCTTCTCGGTGAAGCCCTCGTAGAGCGCGAGGCAGCTCGACAGCACGAGGTTGCGCATGTCGGTGACGCTCTGCGGATGGAAGTACGTCGTGATGTTGTTCATGCCGCCGCCGCAGAGGTGGCAGTAGCTCATGATGGTGCCCTGGCTGGTGCAGATCTGCTGGGACTGGCAACCGCCGAAGTAGCCATTGGGCGCGCACGAGTCCGCGGGCGGGCAGTAGTCGTGCGTGTGCGGCGCGCCGAAGTTGTGGCCGAGTTCGTGCGCGATCACCATGAAGTCCCACGTCAACGAGCCCTGCGTGACCGGGATCGGCGTGTTGCCGCCGATGTTGCCGCTGACGCCGAAGCCCCAGAACTGGTCGCACAACGCAGGCAGGTACGCGACGCCGCCGCCGAGGTTCGCGCCGCTGACGAAGTGGTACAGATCGGCGCTGACGGGCCCTTGGCCGTTGCCCCACGCGTTCTGGAACTCGCCGAGCATGCCGCCGGCGCCGCCGCCGTTCTCGGGCGAGCTCCACGGGTCCGTGCTCGTGTGGTAGCCGATGTACGGAAAGGTCAGGATGACGCCGACCTGCTCGCGGTAGCGATACGAGATCGCGCCGAGCAGGGAGTTCAGATACGTCTGCGCCGCCGTCAGGTTGCCGAACAAACCGTAGTACTGCGTGTCGGTCTCGACCGCGATGCGGCCGTTGTAGATCGGCGTGACGGTCGTCGCGGCGAGTTGCGTGGATGCCGTGCGATTCAGGTTCGGCGTGGGCTTGCCGACGGGGATCGTCGTGCCGGCGCACGTCAGTTCGCGATCCGCGCCGAGGTCGATCAGCGCGGACTCGCCGGCGAAGTACGAAGTCGCACCGTCCCACGAGCCTTGCGCGTTCGGACCCGCGAGCAGTTCGTAGTGCTGGCCGCGCGTCCGCACGAAGCCGCGGCTGCCGTAGCGCGAGAACGCGAGGAACACGGCCGAGCCGTCGTCGCCGACGACGTGACCGTCCCACAGCGTCAGGTCGAGCGCGGACGGCGTCGCGACGCCGTCGACGTGGACCGCGTCGTCCGCGACGGCCAAGTCCACGCGGTGCAGCACGACGTGGACGGCGGGCGCGTCGGGCAACGGCACGTTCGCGAACTGGACGTCGTCGAGCGTCGCGATCGTGGCCATCGCGGTCGGGTCGCACGCGAGCTCGAGCGGCTCGCCGGGCGTCGCGGACGTGACGACGAGCGGGAAGTCGCGGCGCGGTACGGCGCTGTCGGATGCGAACGCGAACGAACTCGTCAGCGCGAGCACGAGGCTCGACGCCATGGGCAGGGCGATGTTCATGGCAGGGCTCTCGAAGGGGGTCGGGAGGGGAGAGGAGTGGCGGGGGGAGGATAACCCGGATCGACGGCGGGTGACGATGCCTCTCCTCGGGCTCGATGCGACCTTCTCGGGATCCGCTCGTTCGAACGGCGATCCCGATTCGACCGTATCGCTGGCTACGCTCTGCGCATGGGCAAGTTCTGGTTGGTCGTCCTGTTCTGTCTCGCGGCTCTGCTGTTGGTGTTGGTCGGCGCGCCGTTGCTGCTTCCCGACGCGCTCGACCTCGAGGCGGCCATCCGCGTCGGCGCGCCGCCGGAGCGCGTCGCGACGTGGCTCGAGGATCCCACGGCGTGGAAGGAGTGGAACTCGTTCGCGCGCGCAGCCGACGCGTCGGCGTTCGCGGCGGGCGGGCCGAAGAGCGGGGTCGGCGCGGAGCTGACGTGGACGCGCGGCGATCACGCGGAGACGCTGCGCATCACGAAGGTCGAGCCCGCGGCGCGCGTCCAGTACGAGATCCTGCGCGCGGGCGAGACGATGTCGGGCGGTCAGTTCCTGTTGACGCAGGAGGGCGATCAGACCCAAGTCGTCTGGCGTCATCGCGGAGTGTTCGACCGCAACTTCTTCCAGCCGGTCGTGCTGTTCCTCGTGCGCGACCGCGTGCAGCGCTCCCTGAACGAAGGCCTAGCGGAGCTGCGCACGCGAGCCGAAAGCGCGCAGTGAGGGGGACAGTCCCGGGGACAGGTGCGGGGACAGTCCCCGGGACAGACGCGGGGACAGTCCCCACGGCTCCGCTACCTCAGGGCCCGCTGATCGTCATCCACTGACCGGCGGCGAGCACTCGTGGTTGATCGAGCATCGACGTCGCGACGAGGCCGTGCAGCACTTCGATCTGGACGTGCATGTCGTCGTTGCAGGCGTCGTCGTCGACGAGTTCGGGCAGCGGGCCGACGCGCACCGTGAACGCACAGTCGTTGCACGAGATCGCGCCGAGCGGCGTCTGGACCACGCCCATCGCCGCGCCCATCAAAAACGTGCACATGCCCGCGTCGAGCCGTGCCGTGTCCGCGTCGAGCCGCGTCAGCGCGGCGTCTTCGCTCGGACGCGCGTCGATCGCGGCGACCTCGACGACGCGCGGTGGCGGCTCGTGTCGTGCGAGACGTGTTCCGAGCGCGATCAGGACCAACGCCGCGGCGGCATGCATCCACGTGAACGACAGGCGCGCCCGCGGCGCGAGCGTCGTCACCGTGCCGCGGACTGCGTCGATCGTGCCGCGATACGCCGCCAGCGCGAGCGAGCAGCGGCCGCAGCGCGCGACGTGCTCGCGCGTGGCCGCGTCGACGGCATCGCCGGCCGCGAGGTCCATCAGCGCGGTGTCGAACTCCGGGCAGCCGTCGCGGTCGATCGTCGAGGGAGCGTTCATCGGTCGTCTCCGTCGCGCAGCCGATCCCGCAGGACCTTCAACGCGAGATAGAAGTGCTGCCGCGCCGTCGCCTCCGTGCAGTGCAGAGCGGCGGCGACTTCGCCGTAGTCGAACCCGTGGCGCACGCGCAGCAAGAGTGCGGCGCGCTGGCGCTCGGGGAGTTGCTCCGTGAGCTCGTGCGCACGCGCGGCGAGGTCGTTGCGTTCGACGGCGATCGCCGGATCGAGCGGAGCTTCCCGCTGCCCGGCGACGAGCGTCGGTCGCGCGCGCTCCGTGCGCCCGTCCCGGCGCACGCGGTCACGCAGCAGGTTCAGCGCGATCCCGAACAGCCACGGCTTGACCGAACCCTGCGGCGGCCGCTCGACCGTGCGCAGGAACGTCTCCTGCACGAGGTCTTCGGCGTCGTGGGACGCCCCCATGCGGCGCAGGAACGACAGCAAGTCGCCGCGCCACGGCTCGGGATCGAAGGTCTGGTGCGGCACGCGGGCCAGTTCCAACTGCATGAGGACTCCCGGGGATTGCACGCCTTCGCCCGCGGGACGTCAAAGGTCGAGCTTCATGTGGCGGCTCCTCGCCCGAGATCGCCCGAGATCGACCGAGATCGCCCGTGATGCGGATCCGCAACACGAGCGAGGCCGCGCGCCACGTCGATCGGCGGGCATAAACGCCCACGGCATGCACCCCGACCCCGGTAAGCTCCGGCCGTTTCCTGGCCGAGCCGAGGTGTTCGAATGCTCCCCGCCAAGGCTGCTCGTGCGTCGGCGACCATCGCGCTCGTGCGGCCGCCCGTTTTGCAGTTGCGCAAGTCGCTGTCGGCGTACGGCGCGATCCTGCCGATCGGCCTCGCGTACGTGGCGGCCGTGCTGCGGGAAGCGGGACATCGCGTGCAAGTCATCGACGCACCCGGAGAAGCGATCGACCGCGTCGTCGACGTCCCGAGTCCGATCGGCACGCTGGCGCAGAACGGCCTGGGTCCCGACGAGATCGTCGAGCGCATCGCGCCCGGCACGCAAATCCTCGGCATCACGCACATGTTCCTGCACGAGTGGCCGACGGTCCGCGCGATCGCCGAGGCCGCGAAGGCGAAGATCCCCGGCCTCGTGGTCGTCGTCGGCGGCGAGAACGCGACGTCGTTCTGGTCGTGGATGTTCGCGGCGACGGACGCCGTCGACTTCTGCGTGCTGGGCGAGGGCGAGGCGACGATGCTCGAGCTCGTGCATCGCCTGACCGCGGGGTTGCCCGTGACGGGTCTGCAGGGCGTCGCGAGTCGCGCCGAGCACGGCGGCGCCGCGGCGTCGGCGACGAATTTCGGTGGCAAGGGCGCCGGCGGCTTGTCCGAGCGGCACACGCACCTCGACGAGATCCCGCGTCCGGCGTGGGACTTGTTCCCGGTCCAGGCGTACTTGGCCGGCGCCGACAACCACGGCGTCAACCGCGGGCGCTCGATGCCGATGCTCGCGACGCGCGGGTGTCCGTACCGCTGCACGTTCTGCTCGTCGCCGTCGATGTGGACGACGAAGTACGTGACGCGCTCGCCGCGCGAAGTCGTCGACGAGATCAAGGACTACGTCGAGCGCTACGGCATCACGAACGTCAACTTCTGCGACCTCACGGCGATCATCCGCAAGGAGTGGGTCGTCGAGTTCTGCGGGCTCCTGAAGTCCGAAGGCGTCGCGATCACGTGGCAGTTGCCGACCGGCACGCGCACCGAAGTCCTCGACGCCGAAGTCCTCGGCCTGCTGTTCGAGACGGGCTGCCGCAACATCACGTACGCGCCCGAGAGCGGCTCCGACCGCATGCTCGAGACCATCAAGAAGATGGTGAAGCTGCCGCGCATGCTGGACAGCCTCGGTTACGCGCACGCGGCGGGGCTCGTGACGCGCGTGAACATCATCATCGGCCATCCCGAAGAGCAGTGGTCCGACACGCGCCAGTCGCTGAAGTTCCTGTTCAAGGCGGCGCTGAAGGGCTGCGACGACGCGGCCGTGATGATCTTCGCGCCGTATCCGGGCAGTGCGGACTTCGAGAAGCTGCTCGCGGCCGGCAAGGTCGCGATGAACGACGACTACTACTTCCTGGCGCTCGCGCGGTCGGGGTTGTCGAGCAAGACGTACAACCCGCGCATGACGACGAAGCAGCTCGTGTTCGCGCAGTACGGCATGCTGCTGGCGTTCTACGCGACCGCGTACTTGTCGCGGCCGTGGCGCGTGTTCAAGACGCTGAAGAGCTTGATCTCGGGCAACGAGACCACGCAGCTCGACCAACTGCTGCGCACGAAGATGAACCAGGCGAAGGCGGCGCGAGCCGAGAAAGCCGCGCGCGACCGCGATCTCGTCGGCGCGGGGAAGTGATCGGCGCATGCCGCGCAAGACGTTCCACGACGAGAGTCGAGAGCTCGCGCGCCGCGACGCGGTGATCCGCGCGCTGCATGAGAAGCACGGTCCGTGCGTGCTCGGCCGCACCGCGAAGCGCGATCACTTCGCGTCGCTCGCGCGCGCGATCGTGTTCCAGCAGCTCGCGGGCAAGGCCGCGGAGTCGATCCACAAGCGCTTCGTCGCCGCGCTCGACGACGAGGTCACGGCGGAGCGCGTCCTCGCGACGAAGGAGCCGGTGCTGCGCGCCGCGGGCTTGTCGGGCTCGAAGGCCGCGTCGATCCGCGACCTCGCGCAGAAGGCGACCGACGGCACGCTCGAGTTCCGCGCGATGGGGCGCATGAAGGACGACGCGATCGTCGAGCGCCTCGTCGAAGTCCGCGGCATCGGTCCTTGGACCGCGCACATGTTCCTGATGTTCGAGCTGCACCGCAAAGACGTGTGGCCGACCGGCGACTACGGCGTGCGCAAGGGCTACGGCCTCGCGTGGAAGCTGCGCGAGATGCCGACGCCGAAGCAACTCGAAGCGCTGGGTGAATCGTTCCGTCCGTACCGCTCGATCGCCGCCTGGTACTGCTGGCGAGCGCCCGAAGAC
>JAEUIB010000500.1 GCA_016795255.1 Planctomycetota bacterium | reverse complement strand
GACGACGGGCTCGGACACCCGGAGCTCGCGTTCCTGATCTGCACGTTCTGGTTGATCGAAGCGCTCGCGCACCTCGGGCGCATCGACGAGGCGCGCGAACTCATGGAGCGATCGCTGGCGTGCGCGTCGCCGCTCGGGCTGTTGGCCGAGGATTACGACCCGCGCGCGGGACGATTGTGGGGCAACTTCCCGCAGGCGTACTCGCACGTCGGACTCATCCACGCCGCGTTCGCGACCGCGCCTGACTGGAAGGACGAGTTGTGACGGATCGAGGATCCGCGCGATCGAAACGCGTGTCGCGTCGCTGATCGTCCGCTCGGCGCGTTCCCGGTCGATTTCGCTCGACGCGTCGCGGGGCTTCCTCTAACTCTGCCCGCCCTTTCTCGCTCGGCAGCGAGCGAGGCGACGCGAACAGGGCGAAAGGAAGCCAGAACGATGCAATCGACGACGCACGGGTCCGGCCACCACGTGACCACGGGACCGCTCTGGTTCCGCACGTTCATGGGGCACTCCGCGCCCTGGTACAAGCGCACGATCCTTGCGTTCCTGTTCCTGAATCCGGTCGTCTACTTCGCGCTGAAGAACATCGTCGACGCCGACACGGCGGGATTCGCGATCGGCTGGGTCATCCTGCTCGAGTTCATCTTCACGCTCGCGCTGGCGTTGAAGTGCTACCCGCTGCTGCCGGCGGGGCTGCTGACGCTCGAAGCACTCGTGCTCGGCCTCACGTCGCCCGAGCACATGTTCAAAGAGGCCGAGCACAACTTCCCCGTCATCATGCTGCTCGCGTTCGTCGTCGCCGGCGTGAACTTCCTCAAGGAATGGCTCGCCGTGGTCTTCACGGCGATCCTGTTCTCGACGCGGTCGAAGACGGTGCTGTCGTTGCTGTTCTGCATGGCGGGCGCGCTGCTGTCGGCGTTCCTCGACGCGCTGACCGTCACCGCGGTCATCATCGCCGTCTGCAAGTCGTTCTACGACGTCTACAACGATTGGCGCTCCCGCGTCGGTCAGAGCGACGACGCGCCGCTCGAGCAGTTCCGCGGCTTCTTGCGCAGCCTCGTCATGCACGCGCTGGTCGGCACCGCGCTCGGCGGCGTCATGACGATGGTCGGCGAGCCGCAGAACCTGCTGATCGCGAAGCAGATGGCATCGCTGCTGCCGCCCGACCGCGCCGTGCATTGGGGCTTCGTCGGCTTCGTGATCCACATGGCGATCGTGACGGTCCCGACGCTGTTCGTCGGACTGTCGACGACGATCCTCTGCGAGAAGCTGAAACTCTTCGGCCACGGCGTCGAGATGCCCGAGGAAGTGCGGCGCGTCCTGAAGGAATCGGCCGACGCGCAGCGGGCGTCGCGGACCGCGATGGACCGCTTCCGGCTGAACGTCCAGGGGGCGTGCGCGATCCTGCTCGTGCTCGGGTTGGGACTCCACATCGCCGAAGTCGGCATCCTCGGCCTGTTCTTGATCGTGCTGGCGACGTCGTTCACCGGCGTCAGCGAAGAACACCGGATCGGACACGCGTTCACCGAGAGCTTGCCGTTCACGGCGCTGCTCGTCGTGTTCTTCGGCATCGTCGCGATGATCGCCGACCAGGACTTGTTCCGGCCGGTCATCGACCTCGCGCTCGCGCAGCAGTCGACCGGCCAACTGGTCGCGTTCTTCGGCTCGTCGGCGCTGCTCAGTTCGATCTCGGACAACGTGTTCGTCGCGACCGTGTTCATCAACGAGGCGTCCGCCGCGTTCACGGCGAACCGCATCGACGCGGACCAGTTCGAGAAGCTCGCGATCGCGATCAACTGCGGCACGAACGTGCCGTCGATCGCGACGCCGAACGGTCAGGCGGCGTTCCTGTTCATGCTGACCAGCGCGCTCGCGGCGCCGATCAAGCTCGACTACGTCCGCATGATCAAGATGGCGCTGCCGTACACGATCACGATGACCGCGGCGAGCTTGACCGCGGTGTGGTTGTGGTTGTGAGCGGGGCAAAAGGGGTCAGCCCCCGTGCGAGAGCGCACGGGGGCTGACCCCTTCGAGGTCGTCGCGCGTGACCCGTCGGCCCCGGCTCGAGGCGGCGCGAATCGCGCTCAACGCGGCGTCGGCGAGGGGCTCATGGAGCCACGTCGTGTAGTCCTCGATGCGCCGCAGCGGTTCCCACGTCTCGAGGACGACGCCATCCGGCAATCGCAGTGCGTTGGCGCGCGCGGAGGAGAACTCGTACTGCTCCGCCCGTGCGACGATGCCGGCGCGGACCGGGTTCAACTCGACGTAGCGAACCGCCGTCTCCGCGACATCGGGGTCGAACGGGTTCGCGAAGAAGCGCTCGCCGAAGAGGTGTCCCGTGAGCCCGTACTTCGCATTCATGCGTTGCGCGTGCTCCGAGTGAAGACGCGAGATGAACTTCGAGAGCCCCGTCTCATCCTTCGTGATGACGACGAAGTGGATGTGGTTCGTCATGAGGGCATACGCGACGAAGCGAATGCCGAACAGGTCCGCGTAGTACCGCAATGAGCGCAAGTAGCTGCGACGGTCGTCGACGGTACGGAAGATGTCCTGACCATCGTTGCCGCGATGAGTCACGTGGTAGAGGAGGCCAGGGACGATGATGCGAAGTGGGCGAGGCATACGGCCAAGACGCGTCTCCGTCGCGCCCGTGACCGCGGTCAGCGCATGCATTCCCCAACCCACTGACGCGGTGCGCATTTGAAGCGGCACGACGAACTCGGTGGGTGAACGCGCGGCGAGCAAGCGTGCGCGGAACGTCGAAATCACGAAGGGGTCAGCCCCCGTGCGTTCTCGCACGGGGGCTGACCCCTTCGGTTCGTTCACGGCACGATCGTGAGGACGTCGAGGTTCGTCAGCGTCGACTCGGGCGCGCCGAGCACGGCCTGCCGGTAGAAGGTCAGTCCGACCGGGGTGCTCGCGGGGATCGCGATCGTGTTGCCGATCACGCCCGAGGCCGGCATCTGCGGCAGCACGAACGGCCCGGCGCCGATGAACGGTGGGCCGGCGAACAACGAGCCGAACGGCGTCGGCGTCGGCAGCGCCAGCAACGTCGTGCCGAACAGCTCGTACACCGGCGTCGAGCCCGGTGCGCCGATGACTCTCAACGTGATCGACTGACCCGGGCTCACGTCACCGATCGTGTACGCATGAGGAGCGAACTCGTCGGCACCCATGTCGGGAGCTCCGACTTGCGCGTCGCCTTCGTTGTCCGTCGCCCACGCGATCGAGCCGGTATCGCGGCACGGCGACGTGTGCGTGAGGTGCAGGTCGCGCGCCGCGAGGTCGACGAATTGGGGGTCCTGCGCGAGGTTGCTCGAGTTCCAAACCAGCGTCTGTCCCGGGGCGACCGAGACTCCTGTCTGTCCGCCTTCGACGTCGCTGTGACCGACCGTCACCACGGAGCCGAGGATCGGTCCCGCGAGGCCGATCGCGTTCCCGAAGAACGCCGTATTGCTCCACAGGTTCGAGTCGGTGACCGTCACCTTCGCGGAGGACACCGCCGCGATCGCGCCACCGAGACCGCCGATGCTGGTGACCGCGTTGCCGACGAAGGTGCAGTGGACGAAGCTCGCGGTCGAATCGGCATCCACGACGTGAACCGCTCCGCCGCGCTGTGTGGCGAGATTGTCGATGAATCGGCAACGCGTGAAGCTGGCGCTCGCCTTGAGGCCGACGGAGACCGCTCCACCGCGCGTCGCGGAGTTGTCGACGAACACGCATCGATCGAACTTCGCACTCGAGTCGTTCGTCGCCACGACCGCGCCCCCGTTGACCGCTTGACCGCCGGTGAACGTCAGGTCGAGGAACGTCGGAGCGTCGGAGGGAGAGTCGCAGACGGCCACGGGAAGCCCCTGTCCGTCCAGGACGCAGCGATCGTGACCGTGGGCGCTACGGATCGTCATGCTCTTGAACTTGAAATCGAGCTGCACGTTCCCGGGCCCCGAGTAGGTGCCGTCGGCCAAGACGATGAAATCGCCGGGGAAGGCCGCATCGATGGCCGCCTGGATCGTCGGGTACTGGGACGGCACGGCCCGGACGTTCTGGCACTCGTCGAGTTGACCGTTGCCGTCCACGTCGACGCTCGTTCCGGCCGCCAGCTCGCACGCATCGGGGACGCCGTTCGCGTTGCAGTCGGTCGCGCTGCCCGAGGCGATCTCGCAAGCGTCGCTGATGCCGTCGGCGTCGCAATCGGCCAGCGCTTCACACGAATCGGGGATGCCGTTGGCGTTGCAGTCCGTCTCGACGAAGTTCTTGATGTCGCACGCATCGAGGACCCCGTTGCCGTTGCAGTCGCTCCACTCGCAGGAGTCGATGACGCCGTTGCCGTCGCAGTCGGACGCGAGCCCAGCGGCGATCTGGCAGATGTCCGATGCGCCGTTCCCGTCGCAGTCGATGAACGGCTGGCAGTTGTCGGGGACGACGTCGAAGTCGCAATCGGTCGCGGTCCCGGACGCGATCTCATCGGTGTCGGAGATGCCGTCGCCGTCGCAATCGGCGCCGATCTCGATCGCGCCCATGTCGGCCGCGCCGCCGAAGTACCGCGGCGACCCGTCCAGATCGGTCTCGACGGTGAGCATCGTGAATCCCGGCGGGACGAGATCGACACAGGGCGACGACGCGGGCAAGTCGTAGTTCCCCGTGCCCGGACTGATCCACTGCGGATCGACGTCGATGTTCCCGTTCGGCGAAGTGCCGCCCTGGAAGTTCGAGTTCCAGACGGTGGGGGCCGCTCCGGACACTCCCGAGAACGGTTGGGCCACGTTCCGCAGGATCGAGCCGTTGACCCAGGTCACGGCGCCCCCGACTCCGTCTCCGTCGAAGGTCGAGAAGTCGACGAAGCCACGGTGCAGCGTGAAGCCGTTCGCGTCGACGTGTACACCGTCGCTCGTCGGTGCGACGTTCCCCGAGAACACGCAGTTCGTGACACCCAGGCTCGGCGGCTTCGGACCGCTCACGGCCGCGAGCCGGAGGTACGCACCGCCGCCGATCGCCGCGCTGTTGGCTTCGAACACGCAGCGCTGCAGCGTGCGGAACCCTGAACTCAAC
>JAEUIB010000488.1 GCA_016795255.1 Planctomycetota bacterium | reverse complement strand
ATCGGTCGCGATCGCGTACCCGACCGGCGTGACGACGTCCTCGATCGTGACGCGTTGCGCCGCGGTCGACACCGGCAGCGGCAGCCACAGGTCCAACCGCTGCGCGCCGGCCGGCGCCTTCGGCACGGTCGCTCGATACGTGAACAGGAACTCGCGCTCGTTCGCGCCTTCCTTGATGACGAGCTCCGGGTCCGCGTTGCCGCGCATCCAGTCGCCGATCGAACATCCGGTGACGGCACCGGACAACGCCAGGACACCGACGATTCGAATCCACGCATTCATCAGCAGGATCTCCCATCAGGACGGACGGACGACGTTCCGTCGTTCAACGGACACGGACCAATTGACGACGTTCGAGTTCGGACAAGGCGCCCTCGCGCTCGAGGTCGCCGAGGAAGCGGAGGCCGTCGGTGTAGTACCCGGCCGTCCGCGTCAGATGCGGGACGCGCGCGGTGAACCAACGGTTCAGCGCTTCGACGAACAGCTCGCGCACGTACTTCGCGAGGATCGACGCCAGCGCGACCTCGAAGGCCAGCGATTCGGCGCCGACGGCGTACTCGACGTCGAACGCTCCGGAGCCGGAGCCGACCGTGTACGCCGATCGCGGCTTCGTCTCGCGCCGCGTCGTCACGCCGCGCAGCGGGAACGCCGCCTGCAGCAATTCGGCGTAGCGCTGTCGGCCGCCGTGGCGGTCGCACAGCACGCGCATGCGTTCGTCGTCGCGGCGAGGGCGCAGCAACAGCGCCTCCAGCAGTTCGACGTTCGCCTGGAACAACACGCGGGCCTTCGACTGCAGCCGCGAGCACTGGTCGTTGAAGTCGTTCTCCAGCACCGGCCGCAGCGCGAACACGACGGGCTCGACGCGAGCGCGTATCGCCGCCGCGCGCAGGCGATCGGTCGCGTCGGCGATCCGCGCGCGCGACGCGACGAGCGGCAACTCGAACCGATCGAGGACGTCCGAGTACCACGGCAGCGACGCGACCCGCGGCGGGGCGCCGGCCACGTGGCGTCGCAGCAGCGCGGAGACGGTCGTCGGCGGCGGTCCGGCTCCGGCGAACGCGCAGAACGCGAGCGCGGTGGCTTCGAGTTCCGCGAGGCCGTGGCCCCCGCGATGGACGACCTTCGAATCGGCGACCGTGATCCGCTGCGAATCGCCCGGCGCGGGCTCGCGCGCGACGACGGAGTCGAGCGCGTCCCACAGGTTCGTGTCGCGCTCGACGCGGAACGCGGAGATCGCCGTGACGAGCGGACCGAGCAGCGGTCCGTAGCCGGCTTCGTCGATTCCCGCCTGGATCACGCGAATTGGCCCTCAAGGCGCCCCTGGTCCGAGCCGAGAGGAGAACGATTGTCCTCGTCGCTGTCGAGGTGTGTCCATGCGTTGTCTCGTCGCCATCGATGACCCCGATGTCCGTGACCCCGTGGTCGCGGCGCTGCGCGCGTTCGGCGCGATCGACATCGACGCGACGTCGGTCGACGAGGGGCGCGCGATGCTGCGCCGCCGCCGCTTCGACTTCGCGGTGGTGCCGATCGAGAGCGGGCAGCGCGTCGTCGACGTGCTGTGGGAGGACATCGAGCGCCTGGCTGCCGACCTGCCGCTGATCGCGTTCTCGCAGAACACGAACCTCGCGCTGCGCCGCGTCGACGGCCGCCGCGCCGGCGTGTTCGCGCAATTGACCGTGCCGCTCGACGCGATCGAGCTGTTCCGGACGCTGCGCCGGTTGTTCGACCGGCTCAAGCGAGTGCGCCCCGATCGGCGCGAGACGAGGACCGCGCAGCGCTGAATCGGTCGCGCAGTGGCAGGGGCTCGATCTCGAACGTGACCGATCGGGTTCGGCCAGTCGCGGCCGGCCTCGATCAGCGGCGCGCGCCGCGGACGTACTGGACGAGTCCGAGCAGGAACACCGGCATCAGCGTCCACTGCGCCGTCGACAGGCCGAGCCACATGCCGCGTTCGGCTTCGTCGCCGCGGTAGATCTCGCAGATCCAGCGCCCGACGGGGTACAGCATCATCCCGACGTACAGCACTTGTCCGGCGAACCGTCGTCGCCGCGCGACCCACGCCAGCACGAGGAAGATCAGGAACGCCTTCAGCAGCATGTAGAGCTGCGTCGGGTGGATCGGGACGCCCTGCCAGCGCTCGGGCAGCAGCGAGTTCGGATCCTTCGGGAACGTCACCGCCCACGGCAGGTCGGGGGCCGGTCGCCCGTAGTCGTCACCGACCAAGAAGCAGCCGATGCGCCCGATCGCTTGGCCGAGCAGCGCGCCGGGCATGCAGACGTCGGCGAGGTCGAGAAAGTTGACCTTGTTCTTCTTGCAGAAGATCCAGC
>JAEUIB010000480.1 GCA_016795255.1 Planctomycetota bacterium | reverse complement strand
GCCGCGAACGACGTCGGATCGGGCACGGCGCCGGGAGACCGTGCGTGCTGAGCCGCGCGCTGCGCCAGGGCGAAGGCGGTCTGGCGCACGAGTTCGGTATCGGGCGCTTCACGCAACAGCCGCACCATGACGCGCGTGGCTTCGAGTGCGCGGCCGACTTGCTCGAGCGCGCCGACGATCTGCGCTTCCTCGAGGAAGCCCGCTTCCGCGAGCGCGAGATCCACTTGACGCGCGCGCTCGTGCTCATGGAGCGTCCGATACGCGCGGGCCACGCTGGCCGTGGCCGCGAACGGGACGACGAAGTCGGGATCGCGCTCCTTCGCGAACTCGAAGCACTGGACCATCCGCGGCGCGTCGTTCGCGTCGACCGCGCACAGCAGCGCCATGCGGTTCACGTCGCGCGCGGGGTCCGCTTCGAGCTCGGCGTCCAGCAACGGCGCCAGCAACTCCGAGGCCCGTGCGCGGTCGTCGCGCGAGAACGCCGCGCGCGCGGCGTCGAGCCGCTCGTCGGGCGTCCACGCCGGACCCTCGCCACCGGCGTCGGGGGCATCGGTCGTGACGACGCTCGGACCGCCGCTCTTCGGCCGCGCGTCGAAGCGCGTCGGATTCCGCGCGAGCAGCGGCGTCGGCATCGCGTACGTCCCGGGCTGGTCCGCGGCGATCGTGACGTCGATCTGGACCGTCGTGTTCGGCTGCGCCGGCGTCGCGACCTCGAACCACGTTCCGCGCGGATCGCGCAGGACGCGCAGCGCGCCGTAGCCGACGTCGAACGTCAGTCCTTCGACGCGCGGCACGAACCACCACGAGGTCTCGGCGTCGAGCGTCTCGATCGTCGGCGACATCAGCAGTTGGACGCGCCGCGTGACCGCGAGCGTGACGGGCTGGTTCCAGTCGAGGCGCCGCGTCGGGGCTCGCAACACGGTGTCGCCGACGCGCACGCGCACGCCGTCCCGGATCTCGTCGACGCGCCAGAAGCGGTGTTGCGCGTCGACCTTCACCAGCGGCAGGCGTTCGAGCGCGAAGGCTCGCGTCTGCGCGAGCCGGGCGCGAGCGCCGACGGCCGATCCGCTTCGCGCGAGCTGGACGCCGGCGGCGACGCGATCGGACGGCAGCGCGATGCGAGCGCTCCGCCACGGTTCCGCGTCGACGAGCGTCGCCAGCACCGCGTCGCCCGACCGCGCCTCGAAGCGCGAACCCGCCGGCGCTCCCTTGCCCTCGGGCGAGACCTCGGAGCGAAGAGCCAGCACGCGGGCCAGTCGATCGCCGATCGCCGGCGATGCGGTCGCCTCGAGCGGCGCCGCGAGGGCGGCGATCTCCGCAGCGTCGAGTGCGAGCGTCCGCGCGGTGTCGAGCGCAAGAGCGGCGACCTCCGCCGCGTCGACCCATGCGAACGGATTCGGCTCGGGCGCCGGGCGTCCCGGCGCCAAACGGGCGCGCAACTCGGCGAACACGTCGAGCGCTTCCGCCTTCATGTCGGACGTCGCGAGCGCGTTCGACAACAACGCGAGCGCGGCGACGTCGAGGCGAGCCTTCGCGCGTACCAGTCGATTGACGCGGCCGAAATCCTGATCGGTCGCCGTGCCGCGGCAGAACAACAGCCACGCCTGCTGCGTGTCGGATCCGGCGCGGCCGAGCCGCTCCGTGATCGCCGCGTCGACCCGCGCGCGCAATGCGTCCGGCACGGTCAGTCCGGCGAGCGGGGCACGCGCGACCGCGTACGCGAGCAGCGGGTCGAAGGACTGCGGATCGGCGGACCACCATGCCAGGCGGTGGAGGCGTCGCTCCGTGCGGATCCGGATCGGATCCCGTCGCGCCGCCGCCGCGTCGGCGTAGCGCTGCGTCGCGCGCAACGCCTCGATCTCGGTCAGCAGCCGCGCCGCCGTCGCGCGCAGGTCACCGGCGACGTCGCCGGAGTCCGATTCCTCGGCCAGGGACAACAGCGCCGCGGGCGCTCCGCCGTCGAGCACGAGTTCGGCGAGGTCGATCGGCGTTCCGTCGGACAGCGTCAACGTCGCGCGCTCGGCGGCGTCGGTCGCGCCGACCGACGCCGTCATCGGCACACCGTTGGGGAGGACGGTCAGAGGACGTTCGAACGTCGAACCCGCCGCGCGGACGCGCAACACGCCGACGCCGTTGCGCAGCGCAGGCAATGCGAGCGTGACGTGCTTGCCGGCGCGAGCCCCGAGTTCGACGGTCGCGCGCACCGGTGCGTCGGACAACGTCGTCTCGAGTTCCAGTGCGATCGAACGCGGAGCATCGGACCGACTCTCGAGTTCGATGCGCACGCGCGATCGATCCGCGGCCGTCAGCCGCGACGGAGCGTCGACCCGCACGTCGACGTCGGTGACGACGACGAACGCGGTCCGCGCGACCGCGACGCGCGTCGCGCCGGCCGAAGCGACCGCGACGATCGCGTACGAGCCGGGCTCGAGCTGCGCCGGCAGTTCCCACGTCGAGCGACCGTCGGTGTCGGTTCGGGCGTCGAGCTTCCGCGCCAGCGCGGGCCGGAGCAGCGCCGGATCGGGTTCGGCGAGCGTTTGGCGGTTCTTCTTCGCTTTGCCGCCGCCCCGGGCCCCGTAGGTGCCGCCGGCGTGTCCTTCCGACAAATCGTCGTCGGCGATCTGTTGGAGGGCGACCTCGCCCGGGATCAACGGACGGTTCCGCGCCAGCTCCTGCAGCGCCAGCGCATCGACCAGCACGGGCGCGGAGTCGGCGCGGTCCGCGGACGCGATCTCGCGCAACGCGCGCTCGACGGTCGAATCGACGGTCGAATGCGAGCGAGGCAGCGTGAGGTCGCCGTCGAACGCGAGCACCGACGTCGTCCCGGGATCGTCGAGGCCGCGCTTCGTCGCCGGCTGCAGGCTCGCCACGAGTCGATTCGCGTCGACGTCGCGCACGAGCCAGTACGCGACGTCGGCGGCCGCCGGCTTGCCCGTCGCGTCGGTGACCGACGCCGACGCACGCCGCGGCGTCGCGCCGTCGACGGTCAGCGCGATGCGCAGCGGAGCCTCGAGCCGGATCGTCGCCGAGGCGGCGTACGTGACGCCGCCACGGACCGCGCGCGCCGCGACCGAGCACCGGCTGGCCGGCAGCTCGGGCAGTCGGATCGACACGGTGTTCCAGCCGGGTTCGAGGCGAACGACTTGCGACGTCTGCAGGCGCCGTCCGTGCGTGACGAACAACGCCGGACCCGCGTCGAGCGCCGCGAACACGCGCAGCGCGACCGTGTCGCCATGGGCTCGAACCCCGCCGACCGGCAGGATCTGCAGCCCGGGCTGCGACGTCGGTCCGAAGGCCTCGAGTCCGATCGACGTGGTCTTCAGCGTGCCGTCGGGATGCGTCCACTCGATCCACGCCACGTAGGCGCCGGGTTCGGTGGGGGTGAACGCGACTTCGGCGCGCCCCGTCGCGTCGGCGACGAGGTCCTGGGTCGCCAGCGCGGGGCCGCGCGCCGACGCGCTGACGCGGCGGATCGTCAACCGTGCGCGAGCCCCGGCGCCGGACGCGCCGTCGGCGACGTCCGCGATCACGCGCAGCGTGCCGGGCTCACCGGCGACGAACGCGTTCGATGCGTCGCGTGCGAGGAACCACTCGAGATCGGGATGGACGACCGGCGCGTCGAACGAGAACGACTCGCCGAGCACGGTCGCGGTCAGTCGGACGCGCTCCGCGTGCGTCGTCCGCGTGCCGTCGATCGGCACGATCACGCGCCCGAGCTCGTCGGTCAGGTGCCGCGATTCGGCGTCGTCGAGAAGCCGCAGTCGGACCTCGGTCGACGGCATCGGCTGGCGCGACCGCACGCGCAGGATCGTGCGCGAGGAAACGCCCGCGGTCAGCCGCGCGGGCGAGCCGTCCTCGTTCTCCCACGTGACGGTCAGCGCCTTCGTGACCGGCGGCGCGATCGTGAACGACGCGGCGCCGAGCACCTGCGGCGCCGCGCCGGCGCGTTCGTGCTCGAGCCGACAGACGATCGTGCGGACGCCGTTCGTGGCGTGCGGGACGTCGAACGAGCCGCGGACGAAGCCTTCGGCCGTCGGGATCGCGGCGACGCTCGAGTCGACCCATTGCTGGCCGTCGTCGACCCAGACCCAGCGCAACGAGCCGTCGGCCGGCCACGGCACGGTCTTGCCGCCGTCGGCGGCGCGCACGATGCCGAACACGTGGATCGTGTCGCCGGGTGCGTACATCGGCGCTTCCGGCAACAGCGTGGCCGCGGCGTCGAGCGTCGGGACGGCGGGCAGGCTCGCGCTCGGCACCGCGGCGAACGAGTCGCCGGCGGCGCTGCGCGCGAACAGGCCGACCGTCGCGAAGCCGTTCGTCGGCACGGTCGGCGGCGTGGCATCGGACGCGACGCCGTCGAACGCGGCGCGGACGGTCGCGGACTCGATCGGCGCGCCGGTCGTGCGATCGAACACGATCGGCTCGATCGCCTCGCGCGAGACGACCGCAGCGAATGCGGTGTTCGAGAACAACGCGACGGCCCGGGCCTCGTGGTCCCCGGCGCGCGCGGTCACGACGAGCGTCGTCGACGCGGGTTCCGCGGGCAGCGGCACCGGCACGTCGAGTCGCCGGTACGGCGTGTAGCCGTCGGCTTTGCATTCGAACGACCGCTCCGGCGTCACCAGCGTGACGTCGATCGAACCCAGCGCGTCGACCGAGCCGTGCGCCGTGAACACGTCGTCGGCGCGGACGCGGTAGATCGCGATCGTCGCGGACTCGAGATTGCGCAGGTGCAGCGTGAGCTGTCCGGCGACGCCCGGCGCGAGCGTGCTGGACGCCAACTCGAGTTCGACCGCGCGCCACGCGTCGGCGAGCTGTCGCGCCGGCGCGGACATCGCGGAGTCGACCGGGATCTCCGCGAGCAATGCGAAGGCCGCGTCGAACGCGCCTTTCTCGTCGGCGAGGATCCGCGCGGCCTCGAGCGCGGCCCGGTGCGCCGCCACTTCGCCGGGGAAGCGCTTGCGGATGTCGGCATAGCGCTCCAGCGCAGCGTCGAACGCGCGCTCGACGACGTCGAGTGCCGCCAGGCTCATCGCGGCATCGGCCGCGCGCACGTCGAGCGGGTACGCCGCCAGGAAGTCGTTCCACCTCGCCCGTGCGGCGGCGATCGCGCCTTGGCGTCGCGACGCGTCGACGCCGCCGACTTCCGACGACGCCGCCTGCGCGAGACCGAAGCGGCGATCCGCGAGTCGATTCGCGATCGGCCGCGACTTCGCGTCCGCGGGCCGCGCGGCGAGGAACGCGGACAGGCGCAACGCTCCTTCGTCGGGTCGCCCTTGTTCGACCAGCAGTTCGTCCTGCAGCTCGATCGCGTCGGCGAGCAGCGCGTGGTCGGCGTAGGTGCGGACGAACACGTCCATCAGCTGCAGCGCACGGGCCGAGCCGGGCTCGAGTTCGCTGGAACGGCGCACGACGTCGAGCACGACGTGAGGCGTGCGCTCGTGGGTCGGCAGGCGAGCGAGCATGTCCTCGGCGACGTCCACCGCGGCATCGGTCATCCGCGGGAACTCCGCGGAGTTCAGGAACTTCATCGCCGCGTCTTCGAGCGCGCGCGCCGCGAACGGCTGCGCCGGGTCGGTCGCGGCGCGGCGCCACGCGAGCAGTGCGCCGGTGCTGTCCATCAGTCGCGCGCGCGCATGTCCTTCGAGGTAGTCGATCTCGGCGAGGTCGTTCGACGCCGGCGCGGCCGCACGCAACGCCTGCGCGCGGCGGACGGCGTCGGTCGGATCCTGGCCGAGCGCGTGCATGCAGCGCAGCACGTCGAGCGACACGGCGGGCGCGTCCGTTCCGAGCGCGCCGAGACCTTCCGCGAGCTGCAGCAACGGCAGGGCCTTCGCGTACTCCGGCAGCGGCGCGGGGAGTCCGGGCGTCGTGGCCTTCGGACGCAGCAGTTCGGCCGCGGTCCGCGCATAGATCGACGCCAGCGCGTGCCGGCGCTCCTGACGGCACAGCGCCGTCACCGCGTCGGCCGTCACCGCGGACGCCTCGGCGTGACGGTCGAGCTCGAACAGCCGCTGCGCGAGGCCGAAGCGCGCTTCCAGGCCCGAGGGCGAGGTCGGCTCGAGTCGGGCGAGCTCGGTGAAGTCGGCGATCGCCGCCGCATCGTCGCCGGCCGCGACGCACGCGAACGCGCGCAGCGTCCGGGCATCGATCCACGCCGCGTCGGTCGCCAGCGCGGCGTCGAGCAGCGTGCGGGCGGCAGCGGCCTCACCCCGCAGCAGCGCGGCGCGCGCGCGTTCGAGCGTCGCGGCGCGGTCGGCCGGCGGGGCGGGATCCTGGGCGGCGAACGATCCCGCGGGGATCGCAGCGACGCAATGCACGACGACCAGGGCGCGGACACAGGCGCGGACCACGTGGCTGACCATGGCGAGCTTCCGATCTGGACCCGACGGGCGGGCGGAGTGGCGAACGGGCGATGGGGGAACGGCCCCACGGGGGCGGGCCGCAACGTCGAGACCGTACGACGCGCGACCGAGTTCCCGCCGTGTCAAACGGATGTCACGAGTCCGGGTTCGACGGCGAAGCGAGTTCCGGCCAGACCACGCCGTGCCCGCGTTCGATCCCCGTCAGGTCGAGCGTCGCGCCGCGCTGTGCGTAGCCGCCGGAGAACGGGTTCGACTTCAGGAACATGGGCGTGTCGAGGTCCACGAACGCGAAACCGCCGAGTCCCGCTGCGAAGCACGCCGAGGCGCTCATCGCGAGCACGGTCTCGACCATGCCGCCGATCATCAGCGCGAAGCCCGCGGCCTTGGCGACCGCCGCGATCGCCAGCGCGTCGGCGATGCCGCTCTTCATCAGCTTGATGTTGAACGCCGAGCACGCACCCGAGCGGACCAGCGCCAGCGCGTCGGCCGGCGTCGTCACCGACTCGTCGGCGCAGACCGGGACGCGGCAACCGCGCGTGATCGCCGCCATGCCGTCGACGTCGAGCGTGTCGACCGGCTGTTCGAACAGCGCGATCGCGACGCCTCGACGCTCGAGCTCGCGCACGAGCCGCAGCGCGTCGTCGGCCGCGAATCCGCCGTTGCCGTCGAGCAGCAAGCGGCCGCCGCGCGCCGCGTCGCGGACGGCGAGCACGCGTTCGACGTCGTGCGTCCAATCGGTCGCGCCGACCTTGATCTTGAACGTCGAGATCCCGCGCTCGACGATTTCGGTCGCCGCGACGCGCGCGTCGTCGACGTCGCCGGTCAGCACGGTCATGCCGGTGTCGAGCGTGCGTTCGACGCCGCCGAAGAACGCGAGCATCGATACGTTCGCGCGCCTCGTCCACGCGTCGAGCAGCGCGACCTCGAGCGCGCAGCGGGCCGCCTTCGCGCCGGGCGCCGCGTCGCGCCACGCGCTCGCGTGCGCGCGCCACGCAGCGGCGTCGGCGCCGACGACCAGCGGGCGCAGCGCGTCGAGCGCAGCCAGCGTCGACGCTTGCGTCTCGCCGGTCACGGCGGGGAACGGCGCGGCCTCGCCGAGTCCGCGCGTCCCGTCGGCGAGCATCAACTCGACGACGACGTTGTTCGCGCGCGGCTGAGCGCCGCTGGCGATGCCGAACGGGACGAGGAGATCGACGTCCAGCGCCTTCGCATCGAGCCGGACGATGGTGGTGGGGGACAACACGGAGGCACCTCGCGACGTCGGGCCCGCGATCATCCGCGCGGGGTCGGGACGCGCAAGCGCGAACACGTCGGCACACGGCGCGCGTGGCTCACGCGGCGATCGGCGCCGACGCGTCGTGCGGCCGATCGTCGCAAGCGCGCGTCCGTCCGGTTCGGGGAGTAGGCTCGGTGCCCCCGACCGGAGTCCCGCGGAGACCCGCGATGAACGAACTCGACCTGCGCACGCATTGCCGCGATCGTGGCCTCGCCGAACACGAACTCGACGCCGATCCGATGCGCCAGTTCCACATGTGGTTCGACGAGTGGCTCGGGACCGATCCGCTGGAGCCGAACGCGATGGCGCTCGCGACCGCCGATGCGCAGGGCGTGCCGTCGGTGCGCATCGTGTTGCTGAAGGGGCTCGCGAACGAGGGCTTCTCGTTCTTCACGAACTACGACAGCGAGAAGGGCATGGACCTCGCCGCGAACCCGAACGCGGCGCTGTGCTTCTACTGGATGCCGTTCGAACGCCAAGTCCGCGTGACCGGCAAAGTCGCGCGCGTGCCGCGCAAAGAGACCGAGGCGTACTTCCGCTCGCGGCCGCGCGGCTCGCAGATCGGCGCATGGGCGTCGAAGCAGAGCGCCGTGCTCGCCGATCGAGCGACGCTGGAGCGGGACGCCCTCGACGCCGAGGCCCGCTTCAAGGGCCAGGAGATCCCGCCGCCGCCGCAATGGGGCGGCTACCTGCTGAAGCCCGACGCGGTCGAGTTCTGGCAAGGCCGCTCGAGCCGCCTGCACGACCGCTTCCGCTACACGCGCAAGGGCCGAGGCTGGCTCGTCGAGCGGCTGTATCCGTGATGCCCGGGTGGGTCACCGGCGCGGGACCGGGCGGGCTCCCGCCGCATCCCGTTCCGGCGTCGCGCCGCGGTCCTTCGACTTCGTGATTTCTTCGCGGGCGAGCGGGTCGATGAAGCCGTACTCCTGCCACGCGTAGCGGCCTTCGAGCACGCCGTTCGCGACCGCGACGATCGTGCGGTCGTCGTTGTCGGACATGCCGGAAAACGCCGTCGCGATGCGACGACGGGCCATGCGGCAGAACAGGTCGGCCAGTTCGGCGGGCGACGCGTCGCTCGGGTTCTTCTTCAGCATCGTCGTCGCGCGCGAGCACGTCGCGGCCATCACGGTCAGCTCGATGCCGACGTCGACGACGCGGTTCAGCAGCAGTTCGCGGCGCTCGAGCGTCGGCCCGTGGCGCAGCATCTTGACGAACGTCGTGCGCGCGAGGCGCTTCGCCGTCTTGCGGACGAACGCGAGGTGGCGCTCGAGCAGCGGCGGCACGCCGTCGGGCAGCGGCTTGCCGCCCGGCAGGAACTGCTTGACGAACCAGAACGGATAGAACGCGGCGCACTTCGCCGCGATCTTCGCCATCTGGCCGAACGGCAGCTTCTTCAGCACGAGATCGCCGGCCTTCGACAGGTGGAAGTCGAGCGCTTCGCGGGCGAGGAACAGATGCAGGATCTCGGTCGTGCCTTCGACGATCGTGTTGATGCGCGCGTCGCGGTACATGCGCTCGACCGGCCACGGCGTTTCGCCGCGGGCGCGCAGACTCTGCGATTCCTCGAAGCCGCGACCGCCGCGCGTCTGGACCAATTCGTTCAGGATCGTCTCGAGCGTCACCGAGCAGAACAGCTTCGCCATCGCGGCTTCGAGCCGCACGTCGGCGTCCCCGCGATCGACCAGCGCGGTCGCGAACTCGGTGATCGAGTCCATCGCGAAACTGTGCGACGCCATGAACGCGAGCTTCTGGGCGACCGCCTCGTGCTTGCCGACCGGCGCTCCCCACTGGACGCGTTCCTTCGCCCACATGCGCGCGATGCGCAGCGCCGAGCGCGCGACGCCCGAGCAGCACGCCGGCAGCGTCAGGCGCCCCGAGTTCAGCGTGATCAGCGCGAGCTTCAGGCCTTTGCCTTCGCCCCACAGCACGTTCTCGTCGGGCACGAACACCTGGTCGAACACGAGCACGCCGTTCTGGATCGAACGCAGGCCCATGAACTGGCAGCGGTGTTCGACCGTGATGCCCTTCCACGCGCGCTCGACGATGAACGCGGTGATGCGCTTCTTCTCACGGCCGTCGACGACTTCGGACGGCGTGCGCGCCATCACGATCAGG
>JAEUIB010000439.1 GCA_016795255.1 Planctomycetota bacterium | reverse complement strand
CTCTCCGGCGCATCGTGATCGGCTCCATCGTCACCTTGGTCGCCGCGGTGTGCGGCTTGCTGATCGGCTACGTCCAGCGCCGGCGCCCGGTCGCGCGTTTCGCGGCGAGGATCGCGCTCGTCGCGCTGCCGTGCCTCGTCGCATCGCTGCTGCTCGAGATCACGCTCCGCGCGCGTGGTGAGGTCGACGACTACCGCATCGAGCCGATCGACGGCTCGGCGGCCGACTCGCTGTACGTGAGCGATCCGTTGGTCAAGTGGCGGCTGGCCCCCGGCTTCCGGGGGCGCTTCGTGCATCCGGACTACGCCGGGGAAGAGTTCGTCGTCAACGCGCGCGGCTACCGCGACGTCGAATGGCCGACCGATCGTGATCCGGACGAATACCGAGTCCTCGTGCTCGGGGATTCGCTGACCGTCGGGCTCGGCGTTCGGCGCGAGGAGACGTACTCGGCGTTGTTGCAGTCGGCGCTTCAGAAGCGCGTGGATCGACCGGTCCGCGTGCTGAACGCGGGGGTGTCCGGATACGGGCCCGGCGAAGAAGCGTTCGTGCTCCACGAACTCGTGGACGACCTGAAACCGGATCTCGTGATCGTCGGGTTCTACGACGGCAACGATCTCGAAGACGTTCGGCTCGCGGCATTCAACGCTCGCCGGGCGATCGGCAATCCGAATCTGCTCCCGACCGAACTCGCCGGCGCCGGGCGATTCGACGCGTCGTTCCTGTGGGATCGACGGAGTTCCGGAGACGCGCCACCTCCGCGCCTCGAGTGGCGACACGTGCTGTGCGACCGCAGCGCGCGATTCGTCGGCGATCGAGTGCGTCAGTTGCGCGTGCGTTGGTTCGGCGCCGCGCCGGCGGCGGTCTTCAACGACACGATGCTCGCGGGGATGCTGACGGTCGACCGCTCGACGGTGCTCGACGAGAACTACGCGCTCTGTCTCGCCGCACAGCGGTGGATGCACGCCCGGGCGAAGTGGAGCGGCGCACGATTCCTCTGCGTACGACTGCCGGCGCAACTCCAGGTCGACGAGGCGCAGTGGAACGCGCTGATCGACCGGCTGCGACTTCCGCGCGAGCACTTCGACGTGACGTTGCCCGGTCGACGACTCGTCGAGGACCTGGTCGCGAGCGGTGTGCCGGCCGTGGACGCCGCGCCGGTGCTGCGCCATGCACCGGGTGAGGCCCGCTCGTACTTCCCCGAGGGTCATCCGAATCGCGCCGGACACGCGCGGATCGCGACGTTGCTCGATCGAGTGATCGGCAACTTCGTCGACGAGCCCCGCGTCGTTCAGCCGCGATAGAGCGGCAGCAATCTCGACTCGACGTGCCGGATGAACGGCTCGATTTCGGGATCGCGCCCGGTCACGCGGCGGACGAGTTCGCGCGGCGCGTACTTCCGACCATGACGGTGGATCCGATCGCGCAGCCACTCGCGCAGCGGTGCGAACTCGGCGCGTTCGATCGACGCATCGAGGTCCGGGATCTCTTCGCGAGCGCGTTCGAGGAATTGCGCCGCGTACAAGTTGCCGAGCGTGTAGGTCGGGAAGTAGCCGAACGCGCCCATCGACCAATGGACGTCCTGCAAAACGCCGTGCGCGTCGTCGGCGGGGCGGACGCGAAGCAGCGCCGCATACGCGTCGTTCCACGCGCCGGGGAGGTCCTGGACCCGCAGGCGGCCGCGGAACAGATCGCGCTCGATCTCGAAGCGGATCACGACGTGGAGGTTGTACGTCAGCTCGTCGGCTTCCACGCGGATCAACGACGGGCGGACTTCGTTCGCGGCCCGCGTCATCGCGTCGACGTCGACGTCGTCGTACACGCCCGGAGCCATGGCCTTCAGGCGCGGTAGGAATGCGACCCAGAACGCGCGAGAGCGGCCGACCATGTTCTCCCACAGGCGCGACTGCGACTCGTGGATGCCGAGGGACACGGCGGACGCCAGCGGCGTTCCGACCCATTGCGCGGGCAGCCCCTGTTCGTACAGGCCGTGTCCGGCCTCATGCATCATTCCGTACAGCGCCGGACGCAGGTCGTCGGGCTGACCGCGCCACGTGAGCCGCACGTCGCCCGGGTGGATCCCGATGCAGAACGGATGCGCGGAGCGATCGACGCGGCCGGCATCGGCGGCGAACCCCATCGCCGTGGTCACGCTGCGCGCGAACTCGAGCTGCGTCTCGAGCGGCAGCGTCCGGCGGAGCGGACCGGTGTCGACGACGACACCGCTGGACACGACGCGTTCGACCAGCGGCACGAGGCGCGACTTCAGCGCGGAGAACAACGTGTCGAGGAAGCTCGTCGTCATGTCCGCTTCGTGGTCGTCGAGCAGCACGTCGAGCGGTTCGGCGTTCGGATTCATCGCGTGCGCGTAGGCGCGCTTCAGCTCGATCAGGCGTTCGAGCGCCGGTGCGAACGCGGCGAAATCCGACGCGGCTCGCGCGCGCTGCCACGCTTCCTGGCCGAGGCTCTGCGCCTCCGCGATCGCGGTCACGAGTTCCTTCGGCACACGCGCCGCGCGGTCGTAGTCCTTGCGCGTCTCACGGACGATCGCGCGCTGGTCGTCGTCGAGTTCCGGACTTGCGCGCTCGAGTTGCTCCAGCGCGGACGCGGTGTCGTCGCGGACGAACCGTTCGTGGCCGAGTCCCGCGAGTTGGGCGATGACCTGGGCTCGCGCTTCGATGCCGTGCTTCGGCATCGTCGTTTCCTGGTCCCACGACAGCAGCGCGGAGGCCGAGCCGATCGCATGCGACTCGAGCAGGATGGAACGCAGACGTTCGAACGCCGGGTGCGTCGCCATGGGGCCTTCGCCGAGGTCGGAACG
>JAEUIB010000435.1 GCA_016795255.1 Planctomycetota bacterium | reverse complement strand
GAGGAACTGCGCAACCGCTGCGGCTTCGGCTCGGCGAGTCGCAAGGACCTCAGCCGCGGCGAGATGCAAGACGCGATCCAGGCGGCGATGAAGTCGACCTTCACGCCGGAGTTCATCAACCGCGTCGACGAGGTCGTGCTGTTCAACCCGTTGACCGAGAAGGACTGCCAGCGCATCGCGTCGATCCAGCTCGACGAGGTGTCGTCCTACCTCGAGCACGCCGAGGTGAAACTGCAGTTCTCGCCGCGGGTCTTCCAATTCATCGCCAGCCTCGGCTACTCGGCCGAGTACGGCGCCCGCGAGTTGCGCCGCATCATCCGCGCGCAGGTCGAGAGCCCGCTCGCCGAACTGTTGCTCGAAGGCACGTTCGGCGCCGGCGACACGGTCCTGGCGTCGGTCCGTCGCGGGAAGCTGCACTTCGAAGCGACCGTGAAGGGCTCGGGCGAGAAGCCGACGGCACTGGCGCCGGCACCCGCACCCGCGTGATCGAGAGGCCCGTCAGCGGGCGACGACGACGCAAATGACGGTCGCAGCGGCGCGCGCTCGACGGCGCCGCCTTGTCTGTAGGATCCCCACGCCTAGCCGGGAGATCCCTCATGCGATTCGTTCGTGCGTGTGCGGCGTTCGTGCTGTCGATCGGGACGACGATGGCCGCCGGAATCGCGTGGCAACCGTCGTTCGACGACGTGCTCGCGCAGGCGAAGTCCGAGAAGAAGGTGGTCTTCATCGCGGTCAACATGGACCGCGAGCGCGCGAACGACCGCCTCGTCGCCGATCACTACAAGGACGCGACGATCGCGAAGCTCGCCGCGCACACGCTGAACCTGTTCTGCTCGCGCTTCGACCACGCGTCGGGCGAGAAGCCGTGTCCGCGCGCCGGAGCGGTGCCTTGCTCCGCGCACATGGCGGTCGAGAAGGCCGTACGCGCGAAGATCCTGAAGGCCGCCGACGGCGGCGACGTGGTCTCACCGCAGCACGTGTTCCTCGATCCCGACGGCAAGGTCATCCTGTCGGTCCAATACGAGATCTCGAAAGCCGAACTCGAGTGGTGCTTCGTCACCGCGCTGCGGAAGCTCGACCCCCAGTTCCCGTGGACGCTGTCCGGAGGTGCGCGCGCGCCGCGGCGCCTCGTCATGGACGGCGTCGTGTCGGGCGAGGCGATGGAACAAGCCCCGACGAAGGAAGAGGTCGACGCGATCCTCGAACGCCTGAAACGCGGCGAGGCTCCGCGCGAGATGCGCGAGGAGATCCTGCGCCTGTTCAAGAGCGACGATCCGCGCGCGAAGGAGTACGTCGAGAACTTCCTGTCGTCGAAGCCCGCGAACCGCGAGAACTGGATCAACGTGCTGATCCACGAAGTCGGGCGGTCGTCGCCGCAGGACTGGTCCGAACTCGTCGTCCGCTTCCTCGACGACCCGCGCGCCGACGTCCGTGCCGAAGCCGCGGTCGCCCTCGAGCAACTCGCCGACCCGAAGTCCCTGTCCGACCTGACGAAGGCGTTCAAGCGCGAGAAGGAAGACGTCGTGAAGCGCGAGCTGCTGCGCGCGATCGCGTCCACCGGACGCGCGGACAAGAAGACCGCGACCACGTTGTCGGAACAGTTCGCGAAGGCGAAGGACGTCGCGACGCGATGCGCCGCGCTGATCGGCGCCGGGCACCTCGAGGACGCGAAAGCCGCCCGCGCGTTGCTCGACCCGGCGCTGGAGTCGACGGACGCGTCGCTGCGCGCGGCGGCCGCGTGCGCGATCGCGGTGCGCCGCGACCGCGAGGCGCACGAAGCCATGCTCGACGGCGCGGCGTTGAAGGAACCGGATCCGACGACGAAGTCGACGCTCGAGCAGGCGCTGAAGGTGCTGCGCGGCGGCGACGTCGCGCGGATCGACGAGGCGGCGAACACGCTGTGCGGCAGCACGATCGTCCGCGACCGCAAATGACGAGGCGCCCATGAACGACGTGCTCCACGTCCGCGGCGCGCGGATCCCGCTGTGGGCGATCCAGGTCGAGGTCTCGCGCAACAGCGGACCGGGCGGCCAGAACGTCAACAAGGTCAACAGTCGCGTGACGTTGCGACTGAACCTGCGGACCGCACCGGGCCTGTCGGACTCCGCGCGCGCCCGGCTGCTCGCGAAGCTCGGCCCGAAGCTGACGACCGCCGGCGAACTACTCGTCCACGGCGCCGAACACCGCGATCAGTCGCAGAACAAGTCCGCCGCGTTCGAACGCTTGCGCGCGATGCTCGACCAAGCGCTGACGCCCGAGAAGCGCCGCTTCGCGACCAAACCGACCCGCGGCTCCGTCGAGCGCAAGATCAAGGCCCGCAAGCAGCGCAGCGAGATCAAACGCGAACGGCGCTGGCGCCCCGAAGCGGAGTGAGCCAGCGCCGCCGGTCGTCGCATCATCGACCGTCGTTCGCGATCATCGGTTGCCGCAACGCAGCACCGGGTGCGCCCCGCCGCTACGCCGCCTCGGTCACGGATCCACGCCCCGTCAGAACTCCTCGCCGTTCATGTCGAAGTTCGACAGGTTCGCGGAGAAGTCGTTCTTCGGCGTGACGACGAGCCGCTGCGTCGTCTGGATGTCCTGACCCGAGATCGGGTCGCGGCTCGACGTGACCAGCCGGATCAGGATCTGGCCGCCGCGGGAGTCGCGCTGGAACACGATCTGCTCGACTCCTCGGCACAACGTGCGCGGCTGTTGGACGCCGCTCTGGTCGATGCGCACGAGGTGGTCGAGCGGGAAGTCACCCGCGGTCCCGTAGCCGAGGCGGTAGATGAACGGTCCGGCCTCCTCGATCTCCATCGAGTTGCCGCCGACGTTCACGAACCCGCCGATCGTCATGAACCGGATCGCGAAGTTCGAGTTCCCGACCGCGTTCGTCGTCGGATACAGCGTTCCCGGCGGCGGCGTCGCGGCCGAGTCGACCGGCGCCGTCGCGAGCGTGTTGTCCGCGTCGATCGGCCAGATCTGGACCGTCTCGTCCCGGACCGACGCCTCCTGGAGCTCGAGGTTCATCGCGATCAGCGCCTTGCTGCTGTTCGCCATCGCCTCGAGTTGGGCCGTGCCCGCCGTCGTGCCGCGCATGCTGCCCGTGTAGGACGACAGCGCGACGTAGAACATCAGCGACAGCAGCGTCGCGGAGATCGCGACCTCGACCATCGAGAAGCCGCGCGTCGTCGCCGACGGAGCCCGTTCGGATGCAGTCATCGGATTGCCACCTCGTTTCGGTCACTCGGCGATCGGCTTGACGCCGAGATCGCGCAGTTCCCAGCCCAGGTACTGAGGACGCTTGTCCTTCGGGAAGAACGGCGGCGGCGCCTGCTTCATGTCCTCGTCGAACAGCGAGAAGCCACGCTTGAAGCCGTAATAGAACGAGCCGCTGCCGGTCACGACCGTCGTGCAGGGTCGCTTGTACGAGACCAGGCTGCCGAAGCGCCGGATCGACGAACGCCCGCCGTTGTTCGTGTAGAAGGGGTTCGAGCCCGACACCGACGTCAGTTGGCCCGCCGAGTTGTAGCCGAGGCCCTCGAGCGTCAGCCGCTTCTGCAGCGAGATGTAGGCGCCCGCCACTTCGGCGTTCTGCGGCACCGACGAGCGGATGATGACGTCGTTCGCCGCGACGACACCGAGGACCGCGTCGCCGTCGTAGAACCCGTCGCCGGATTCCGCGGCCATTCCCGGCGGACGCTTGTTCGCGAAGTACGACACCTCCGCGTTCGACGCGATCGACGTCGAATCGGCGATGTTCGACAGCGTGCCGTAGTCGGCCTCGTCGACGCCGTCGAGCTGGCTCTTGTAGACCAGCTTCGTCGCCAGGTCGCCCGCGTCGTCGACGTACTGCACCGAGCCCACGATGTCGACGTTGCCGGTGGTCGCGACCGTCACGCGCTCGCTGATCTTGCCCTGGATCGACGTGTACGCCGACCCACCGCCGATCGCCGCCTGCGTGTCGAAGAACACGACGCCGGTCTCCGGCACCGGGACGTTCGTGATCGTCAGCGACTTGCTCGGCGTGCCGTTCTTCACGAGCTTCACCGTCATCGTGTTCTTCGGGTTGCCGCTCGGGTTGTGCACGAACGTCACCGACGAGTCGACGTAGCCGTCGACGACGACGCCGGCCACCTGACCGCTCTGGTAGTTGATCTTCAGGGTCGGCGTCGGGTCCGACGCGTTCTTCTTCAGATCACTGACGCTCGCGATCCCGCTGTACGTGACCGTCATCCCCGACACCGTGCCGGCGGCGAGGTTGATCGTGCTCGGCGACGAACCGGACGCGTAGTTCTTCAGCGTGTCGTCCGGATCGTCCGGGTTGCTCGTCAGCGACGACGGCAGCGGCAGGTACAGCGGATCGGCCGAGAAGTTGTTGTCCGGATGCAGGTAGACCGTGCCCGCTTCCGTCGCACCCGCGGTGTACGAGACACCCGTCACCGCGAGCAGCCGGTTCGCGAAGTACGGGTTCGAAGTCATGATGTAGAGGTGCTTGTTCGTGTGGATCTCGCCCTCGGCCGGTTTGCCGGGGTTCACCGGCGAGCCGCCGAGACCGAGGTCGTCGTCGACGACCGCCACGAAGTTGTTCGACAGCGGCGTGCCGTCGCGCACGTACTGACGCACGAGCTTCAGCACACCCATCTCGGTGCCGTCGGCGCGCGTGTACAGCGGTTCCGAGACGCGCGCTTCGAGCACGTACCAGTCCTGCGGCAGGTCGTCGCCCGGCCCGCCGGCTTCGTTGCCGTCGGCGTCGAACACGTTGCTCGGTTCGTCGGTGCGCAGGCGCACCATGCGATTCGTGCCGGCGATGAACGTCTCGCCGTTCGCGCCCTGCTCGGGATCCGTGAGCTTCGGGTTCTTCGCCTCGCCGCTCGTGCCCTTCGCGAACTCGTTGATGACGCGGTGCGCGCGACTCAGCGAGCCGTGGACCGAGAACAGGCTGCGCAACGACGCGGCCTTCTGGTTCGAATCGCGCAGCTCGTAGTGGTTGCGTTCCATGAACATCGCCGTGCCGGAGATGATCAGGAACGCGAACACGACCGCGAGAATCAACGCGGTCCCGCGCTCGGTGCGCGGCTTGCCTGAACGAGGAAGTCTCATGCGGAACGATCCCTTCCAGTGGGCACCGTATGGGTCCAAGACGGCCGGTTCGACGTCGGTCGAAGCCGGCCGGAGTCGGTCGCTGTCACGGGTCCTGCGCGCGGATGCCGCGAAGGACGAGTCGGGGTTGGGCGTTGGCCGGGAAGTTCGGGCGGTAGAAGACCTCGAAGCCGAACAACTCCATGCTCTGGTCGGAGTCGTCGTCGTCCTCGAAGCAGCCGTCGCCCTCTTCTTGTTCGACGAAGCTGCCGAGCAGCAGCGCCGCGGCGCCGTCCGGCACGCCGTCGCCGTCCGGGTCCACCGCTTCCGGGAACGCGAGCGTCGACTGCACGTTGTTCGTCACGCGGATCAGGAAGTCACCGGGGACGCCCGCGGCCGGGAACCCGTCGACCTCTCCGAGGTCGAGGACCTCGCCCGGCAGCTCCTTGATCGAGCGCGCGAGCGCGTACAGCGACGGCGGATTCGCGCCGACTTCGGTCTCCGGATCGAACAGCAACGCGAGTGCGTCGTCCGGCGAGTCGGGCGCCGCGAGCGCGTCGTCGTCGCCGTCGCCGAACTGCAGGTTGTTCAGCAGCTCGACGTACGCCTGCGCGCGCGCCAGCACCATCGTGTTCATCTGGTACTGCCGGTTCGCCGCGATGCCGGTCATCATCGTCGCGGCCATGCCCATGACGGCCGTCGACAGGACGACCATCGCGACGCAGATCTCGATCAGGGTCAGGCCCCGTTGTCGCCGACGCCGGTTCATTTCCGTCCCTCCTCGAGTTCGTCCGCTCGCATGCCGGCGACGTAGCCGCCCGAATCCACCAACGCCTTCATGTCCGCCGCCGAGTCGATGACCTTGATCCCTTCGGACGAGCCGCCGAGCGTTCCGCCGGGCATCTCGATCGGGTTCAAGCCGTACTGGCGCAGGTTGCGCGTCAGCTCCTTCGTCGCCTTCTCCTCTTTCGAGTCGAGCAACGACGGCCGTCGGCTCTCCTTGAACTCCTCCATCAACTTCGCGTCGCGCTGCAGACCTTCCTCGCGCGTCCAGTTCGGGATCGACCCCGAGCCCTGCGAGGTCGTCTTGGCGCTCGGCGCCGGCGCGTCGTCGCGCGTCACGAAATGCGCGACGCACAATCCCACGGCGATCACGGCCATGCCGAGGACGACGACGGGAGGTTTCTCGAACGACTTCATGGACGGCTCCTGAGGTCTCGCTCTGCGCAAGACGTCGACGGCTCACCTATCGGACCGCGCACACGCTCTCGCCGCCGAATCGCGACGGCAGTCGCCCGTCGATCTCGTAAGTCCGCGCTCGAGGCCGAGATCGGCGAGTGTTTCTCGCCGCAGTCGTCGACGATCGGTTCTCAAGTCGGGTCGCGCCGCTCGGCAGGAGGTCGACGGCGACCGCGCGGACACGAAAAAAGGGCCGGCGGAAACGATTCCGCCGGCCCCTCGTCCCCTCGCCGTGCCCGTTCGGGAGAGGACCGTGCTTCGCAGTCCTTTCTTCGGCGGGACCGCGGCGCACGACCCGCGATATTCCTGCCGCGGACGGACCCGCGATGCGCAAGTCGTGCTGCGACGCACGCTTCGATCGCGCGCTCGCACGCATGGATCGCGTGGGATCGTCCTCAAGCACGCCGCTGCGCGCATCGCGATCGGCCGTTACGATCCGCGTTCCCCTCGGCTCTCGTCGGAACTCCGCGTGTTCGCTGCAGCCTGTCTCGCACTGATCCCCTCGTTCGCGCTCGTGACCTCGCAACTCGAAGACGGCGTCGTGGCCCGCGTCGGCGACGCGCTGGTCCGGCGCGCCGACTTCGAACTGTTCGTCGCCCACGAACACCGCGCCACCGAGTTCGCGAACCAGGCGCTCGAAGACCTGATCAGCGAGCAGATCGTCTTCATCGAAGCCGAGCGCCGCGGCATGTCGGTCACCGACGAACAAGTGAACGCGCGCTTCTCCGCCTACGAAGCGGAGTTCGAGAAGAGCGCGCGCGACGCCGGCGCGAAGGACCTGAAGTCGTACCTCGCCGCGAACCAGATCGACCTCGGCCTGTTCCGCAAGAAGCTGCGTCCCGTGCTGTTGCTCGAGCAACTCGTGCGCGCCGAGTTCGACCTCGACGACGACGAGCCGGTGCCGCAGGAGAAGATGCACGTCTGGATCGGCGACCGCATGACGCGCGCGCGGATCGAGCGCGTCGACGTCGACACCGGAGTCGTCGCGCGCGTCGACGGCGTCCCGATCGACGCGGCGCGCCTCGGCCAGCGGCTGGTCGAGGCGAGTCAGCGGAAGAAACTCGACGAGTGGCTCGACGAGCTGATCGGCTGCCACGTCGTCGAGCAGGCCGCGGCGCGACAGGGTCTGACCCTGTCCGATCGCGACGTCGACGACGGACTCGACCAATGGCAGAAGGAGTTCCGCGAGCGTCAGCGCGACGCGGACGTCGACCTGCGCCGCCTGCTCGCCGAGAAGGGACTGTCGCTCGAAGCGCTGCGCGCGAGCCGCCTGTTCCGCGCGAAGCTGCTGATGGAGAAATTGGTCGACGACCTCTATCCCGATCACGAGCTCCGCGCGTTCTTCGACGCGCACCGCGCCGAGTTCATGGAGCGCGCCGGTCGCACCGTCACGATGCGCGTGGTCTTCCTCAAAGCCGGAGCGCCCGGCGCCGTCGACGCGAAGTTCGTCCCGCGCGGCTCCGACGACGCGAAGCGGATCCTCGAGCAGAAGCTCGCCGATCTGAACGCCGGCACGACGACGTTCGCCGCGATCGCGAAGGAGATCTCCGAACATCCGTCGGCGACGCAGGAAGGCAACGTCGGGCAGTTGGTGGCCGGATCGCGCACGCAGCTCGGCCTGGTCGCGCAGAAGGCGCTCGCCGCGCGCGAAGAGAAGCCCGGCCTCGCCGGCCCGCTCGAGGCGACCGAGGGCGTCTATCTCGTCGAACTGCTCGACGTCCGCCCGGCGCCCGGATACGAACAGTTGGCGACGCTGGTGCGAACGCGCGCCCGCGAAGAGCTGTTCAAGACGTTGAAGGACGGAGCGGGCGTCGAGCGACGACCGCTCGGTTCCTGAAGGAGGCAGCCCGTGTTGATCGGACAGGTCGTCGGCACGGTCGTGTCGACGGTGAAGGACGAGAAGATGGACGGCCTCAAGTTCCAGGTCGTCCGCGACGTCAGCGAACGCGGCAAGCCGACCGGGAAGTACGTGGTCGCGATCGACGCCGTCGGCGCCGGGCACGGCGACATGGTGCTGTACGCCACGGGCTCGTCGGCGCGCCAGACGCCGGCGACCGACGGCAAGCCCGCCGACGCGGTGATCATGGCCGTCATCGATTCGTGGGACGTCGACGGCGAACTCGTCTGGGATCGCCAAGCGCCCGCCGCGAAGGCCGGATCGTGAACCTCGGCCGCGTCACCGGTCGCGTCGTCGCGACGCGCCGGACCCAGGGACTCGAAGGCGTGAAGTTGCTGTGGTTGCAGCCGCTCGACGAGCGCCTGCAGCCGAAGGGTGCGCAACTCGTCGCGTGCGACTCGGTCCATGCCGGCATCGGCGACGTCGTGTTCTGGATCGGCGGGCGCGAGGCCACGTACCCTTTGCCTGTTCAATTCGTGCCGGTCGACGCGACGATCCTCGGCCACGTCGAACAAGTCTCGACCGCTCTGCCCTGACCGACGCACGCGCCCGCGCGTTGCGCCGTCGCCGCTCGACGCGCGAAGCCGCGGGTCACGGCCGCGACGCGAACTCGACGTCGTCGACGTCGACGCGGAACTCGCCGACCGCCCCGATCGGCGTCGCGAACTCGATGCCGGTGATCGTTCGCGGGTCGAACGCCACGCGGCGCCCGAAGCCGACCTGCGCGAACGCTTGGAACGGAACGCGGTACGAGCGCCACCGCTCGTCGACGGCGATCGTCGCCGCGAACGCGTCGCCGTCGACGACGTCCTTCGTCGACAAGCGCACGCGGAACTCGCCGCGCGTTCGCGCGCGCATCCGGAACCGTAGCGCGTCCGCGTTGCCGGCGTCGAAGACGTCGCCCCGGCTCGGCACCAGCGTGACGGCCAACCGACGCTGATGCGGCAGTCCGCGCTGCAGCACGCCGTCGAGGCGCAGGAAGCTCGTCGGATTGTCGTCCCCGTAGTCGCGCACGGCGGCCACCGTGACCTCGGCTCGGCCGGGCTCGTCGGTTTCGGGGAAGCGCTGGTGCCGCGGCAGTTCGCCTTTCTCCGACTCGAAGTCGAACAGCAGGCCGGGCCCGCTCGGATCGGCGAGCGGTTGCAGCGGCGACGCGGGAACGAATCGAGCGGCGATCGCGGCGCGATCGACGAGCACTCCGCCGCGCCACACCGCCTGGACGCGCGTCAGCGCGATGTGATCGAAGCTCGGATCGCCGGCGACGAGCACGAGTTCGGCGTTGGGTCAGGACTCGATCTTTCCGCGCACGTCGTC
>JAEUIB010000360.1 GCA_016795255.1 Planctomycetota bacterium | reverse complement strand
ATCGAACGTCCTTCACCGCCTGCGCGAACGCCGGATCCACGTCCTGCTCCATCGCGGTCAGGATGATGACCGGTGTGTTCGCGAACGTCGGCTGCTGGCGCAATTGGCGCGCGACCTCGTAGCCGGTGAAGTACGGCATCGTCACGTCGAGGATGAACACCTCGGGCTCCGTCTCGAGCGCGAGCCGCAGCGCTTCTTCGCCGTCACCGGCGAGCACGACGTCGAGCCCGGCGTTCGACAGCTTCAGGTTCACCGCGTGACGGATGCTCGAGTCGTCGTCGGCGACGAGGACCCGGCGTGGGCGCTCCGCGTTCATGCTCCGATTCCTTCCAGTCCGACCAACTTCGCTTCACCGTTGTCCTGTCCGAATCGACCCGGCAGGCGCAGACGGAAGTCGCTGCCCTTGCCGACCTCGGACGTCACCGAGATGCCGCCGCCGTGCGCTTCCGCGACGAACTTCGCCAGCGGCAGGCCGAGCCCGGTGCCGGTCGCCTTCAGACCGGCGTGGTTCTCGACGCGCGTGAACTTCTGGAACACGAGGTCGAGCGCCTTCGCCGGGATGCCGACGCCGGTGTCCTTGACGGAGATCTCGACGTCCTTCCCGACCGGCTGCGCCTTCACGCGGACCATGCCGCCTTCCGGCGTGTACTTGATCGCGTTCGACACGAGGTTCATGCACGCCTGCTCGAGCATGTGCTTGTCGCCGGTGACGGTCGGCAGATACGTCGACAGCTCGAACACGATCGTCTGCGAGCGCGCGGTCGCGAGCGGCAGCACCGTGTCGCGCAGATGCTCGAGGACGTCGCCGATCGCGACCGGCTCGCGCATCATCTTCGTCACGCCGGCTTCGAGGCGCGCGAGGTTCAGCAGGTTCTTGACCAGCGTCGCCAGGCGATCGGTCTCGTCCTTGACCTTCTGCAGGTTCTGGCGCACGGCGTCCTCGCCGCGGATGTCGCCGTCGAGCAGCATCTCGAGGATCGCGCTCATCGACGTCAGCGGCGTCTTCAGCTCGTGGCTGACGCTCGACGCGAACTCCGACTTCATCTTGTTGAGTTCGACCTCGCGCGTGACGTTGCGCAGCACCACCGCGAGCGCGGTCTCGCCTTCGCCGTCGCCCTTCACTTCCTGGAACGACACGCGCAGCACGCGACGCTCGGTCTCGTCGCCGGCGACGATGTCGCGCGTCCGGCGGCTGTCGGCCGACGTCGTGCGCAGCGCCGCGATCAGGCCGTCCCGCAATGCGCCGGCGCACGCGAGCGCTTCGACGGATTCGGGCAACGCGTCGTCCGCTCCGAGACCGACGAAGCTGCGCGCCGCACGATTCGCGAGCACGGGCTTGCACGCTGCGTCGAACACGATGACGCCGTCGCCGAGCTCGGCGACGAGTTGTTCGAGCAAGCGGTGATCCTGCTGCAGTGTGCGCAGCTCCATCCGCGCCCGGCGCGCCTGCGCACCGAGCGTCGATGCGTCACGCAGCAATCGTTCGGCGCGCTCGAGCGCCGCCGACGCGACGCGATCGAGCGGCTTC
>JAEUIB010000335.1 GCA_016795255.1 Planctomycetota bacterium | reverse complement strand
ATCGAACTCCCGGCGCTGCGCTTGCGCCCGCGCGAGATCGACCTGCTCCGTCGCGCCGGCTCGGCCGCGTGGCCGGAACCGACCGCCGGTTTGCTGCTCGGACGTGCGACGAGTGCGATGGTGTGCGTCGAGCGCGTCGTCGTGCTGCGCAACGACCCGACGCGAGCCTCGAGCCGCGCGCTGATCCGCGCGACCGATTGGATGGCGGAAGGCCTGGTCGCGAAGGCTCAGGGACTCGAACTCGTCGGGGCTTGGGTCGCGCGCCCGCGCGGCGAAGCCAGGCACGAAGTGCTCGACGCGTCGATCGTCCGCGACGGCCTGTCGTTGGTCGTCGTGGCGACGCACGAGCAGGCTGCGGCTTCGGTCGAAGTGCTGCGCTGGGAGCGCGGGATCCTGCGTGAGCAGGGGCTCGAAGTGATCGTCCCGGCGCGGATCGTGGCTGCCTGACGCGTGCCGGCGGTTCGCACGGCAAAGACGCCTTGGATCAACCCGATGGATTCGAGGCCGCTCAGCCGTGCGAGCTGCCGGTGCCGTTCGCGCGGTCGCCGCGCAGGAACGCGATGCTCGCGAGGCCGCCGAGGTACTTGCGATACCGCAGCAGGTACCAGCTGCCGACGATCGCGTAGAGCACCGAGAAGAAGATCTTCTCGCGCCAGACCCACAGATCGTGGTCCTCGCCGAGCGGCATCTCTTCCATCGCGATCGACGCGACGAGCTGCGTGGCGAACAGCACGAACAGCCACACCGCCTCGTGCAGTTCGAACCGGCGGTTCAACAGGATGCAGACGCCGAGGAAGCTCTGCGCGACCGTCAGCACGAGCTCGCCGATCTGCCGCTCGTCGATCACGAGCGGCACGAACGAGCCCTTGTGGACCATGTGCGAGATGCCGAACGCGACCGGGACCGCGCCGACGAGCAGCGTCCACTGGTTGAGCTTGCTCGACAGCAGCGCGCCGAATCCGGCGGTCGGCTGCAGCTTGAGGACCAGCAGCGCAGCGACGAGGAACTCCGGGGATTCGGATGCCAGCGGCGCGAGCCACTGCACCAGCAGGAACTCGCTGACGCCGAGGACGTGGCCGCACGCGATCAGGTTTTCGGCGAACGGTTCGGACGCGGCGAAGATGCCGGCTCCGGCGACGACGAACAGCGCGAGGTTGACGAACCGCCGCTTCCCGACGGGGAGTGCGCCGATCCGTTCGGCCGGTCCGACCAGATGTGGCTCTTCCTTCGGCTGCGCGCGCGCGAAGCGCAGATAGAGCACGAACAGCACCAGCAGCACGCCGGTGTCGACGATCGACAGCGTGCCCTTCAGCGGGATCGCCGCCGACCACAGCGTCGCGAGCGCGAGGAAGAAGATCTCGCCGCCGTTGCTCGGCTCGAGCTCGATGACGCGGTTCTTGGCCCTTCGCCACCACAGGAACGCGATGAACGGCCAGCCGAGGCCGATCAACAGCCGGTTGGCGCCGGTCATGTTGGCGAGCGCGAGGCTCGCGTACTTCGCGTCCTCGCCGGCGGCCCACGATAGATAGATGTCGACCGCGTACTCGGGGAGCACCGCGAGCAATGCGATCAGCACGATCGCGATGCTCTGCGGAACGTCCAACTGCACGATCTCGGCGGCCGTGCCCATGATGAACGCGGCGGCGACGATGCATGCGCCGAACGCGATCACGCCGACGACCGGCTCGGGGTGCCAATGCGCGAGGCGCGCGGCGACCATCGTCACGACGATCGCGATGAACGTGAACAGAGCGAGGAAGTCGCGGTGGATCATGGGGCGCGGAGAATAGCAGCCCGATCGACGGCCGGGGGGCGCTTCGTCGAAACTCGCGCCGGGGCGCCTTGTCCGGAACCCGGCTGATATGCTCCGCCGCCCCGAATCCACGCCGACACGACGCGTCGCCGCGACTGGAGCGTGCATGAGTTCGACGACCGACACGCGACTCGCCACGCGCATCCTGTTCGGCTTGCTGATCGGCGCCGCGGCGGGCATCGCGCTGAACCTCGCGTTCGCACCGGCGCCGGGCGCGGACGCCGACTCGACCTATCGCTCGTGCGTGTGGTTCGCCGACAACGTCGCGAACCCGATCGGCCAGGTGTTCCTGCGCCTGCTGTTCATGGTCGTCGTGCCGCTCGTGTTCTGCTCGCTGGTCCTCGGCGTGGCGCAACTCGGCGGCTCCAACAACCTCGGTCGGATCGGCGCGCGGGCGATGACGTGGTTCGTCTGCACGACGGCCTTGGCGGCGGCGCTCGGGCTGACGCTCGTCAACGTGTTCCGTCCCGGCGACCACATGCCGGACGACAAGGTCGCGGAGCTGAAAGCTCAGTTCATGACCGACGCGGCGAAGCGCGTCGAGCAAGGGCAGACGAGCACGGGCTTCAGCGTCGACACGTTCGTCAACATGATCCCGAAGAACGTCGTGCGCGCCGCGGCGACGGACAGCGAGACGCTGGGCGTGATCCTGTTCGCGTTGCTGGTCGGTCTCGCGGCGTCGCGGATGCCGCAGGCCCGCACGCGGACGTTCCTCGACGTGCTGCAGACGCTGTACGAAATCTGCGTGACCATCCTCGGTTACGCGATGAAGCTCGCGCCGTTCGGCGTCGCCGGACTGATCTTCTCGGTCGCGTTGAAGCTCGGCATGCCGGTGCTCGCGGCGCTCGGTTCCTACCTCGCGGTGGCGATGTCGGGACTATTGCTGCACCTCTTCGTCGTGCTCGGAGCGCTGGTCGCCGTCGTCGTCGGCATGTCGCCGTTGCGGTTCTTCTCGCGGTGTCGCGGGCTCATGATCACTGCGTTCTCGACCTCGTCGTCGAACGCGACGCTGCCGACGTCGCTGAAGACCGCGACCGACGAGTTCGGCGTCCCCGAGCCGATCGCCGGGTTCGTGCTGCCGCTCGGCGCGACGATGAACATGAACGGCACGGCGCTGTTCGAAGGCGTGGCCGTGTTGTTCCTCGCGCAGGTGGCAGGCGTCGACCTGTCGCTCGCGCAGCAGATCATCGTCGTCGCGTTGTCGGTCCTGACCGCGATCGGCGCCGCGGGCGTTCCCGGCGGTTCGTTGCCGCTGATCACGATCGTGCTCGCGCAGGTCGGCGTCGAACCGGGAATGCTCGCGCTGATCCTCGGCGTCGACCGGCTCGTCGACATGACGCGCACGGTGCCGAACGTGCTGTCCGACCTCGTCTGCTCGCTGTGGATCGCGAAGCGCGAGGGCGCGACGCTGCGGCCATGAGCGGGGTGAGGCGAACGTCCCGATCGACCCGGACCCGGGTTCAGGTGATGCCGCGCATCATCCGCAAGTATCGAACGACGTACTCGCCGATCATCCGGAGTCCGGCGATGTCGGCGGGAGTCGACGGCGCGGCGAACTCGATGCCGAAGCGCACGCGTCGATCGAGAGCGATCCGACTCCGCACCGTGCCCGACAGCGTGATCGGCGTGCTGGGACCCGGCATCCGGAACGTGAGCTTGATCGTGTCGCCGACGCGGAACGTGCCCGAGAACGTGTCGGAGCACGCGACTCCGATTCCGGATTCCGACAGGTCGATGATCGTCGCGCGGACCCAAGCCGGCGTCGAGCCGTGGTGCATGATCGCCGCAGCGGCCTCGCCGCCGTCGAACGGCACACGCTTGTGGAGGCGGCGATCGCTGGACGAATCCGTGAGCCCGTGCAGAGCCCGCGCGAACGTCCCCGAGTCGGGAACCTCGATTCCGTACAGCAACGACGAGCCGCGTTGTTCGCGCGACTCGATCGTGCCGCGTTCGTTGAAGCCGTTCGCGAGTCCGCCGAGACCCGAGTTGCAGACTCGGAAGCGGACGGGCTGGCCCGGGAGCAGGACCGGCGCGCTCGGCTCGTCGAACTCGGCGATGAAGCCGTCGGATTTGAGATGCGTGATCGTGCCGACGTCGGCGTCCCGCGTCTTCCCGGTCAAGTGCACTTTGAGGCTACGAATCGTCGTGGCGGTCATGTGGACGTCTTCCCGTTCGACGTCGTGGGCAGGGGTTCCCACGCTCGTCGCAACTTCATCCGAGGCGCCCGCGTCTGGCTTTCGCGGACTTGCGCGTGATCGTTTGGCGACGTCACGCACGTGGTCGATGGAACGATCGGACGCACGGGCTTGGGACTTGATGCCAATGACGCGGTGGGGCGAATTCGGTAGTTCGCGGTTACGCTCCGTGTTTCAAAAAGAGAACGCATGATCCAACAACCAGAACGCACTTTGTCGATCCGCGTCACGATGCTGCCCAAAGACACGAACGGGATGGGCACGATCTTCGGCGGCATCATCCTTTCGTACATCGCCCTCGCGGGCGGTGTGGAAGCGCGACGCACCGCACGTCACTTGTTCGTGACACGCGCGATGAAACAGGTCGAGTTCCTCGCGCCGGTGTTCGTCGGCGACACGGTCAGTTTCTGGACACGAACGATTCGCGTCGGGTCGACGTCGATCACGGTCGCCGTCGAAGTCGAGGTCGAGCGATTGCGTAGCGGCGACGTCGTCCCCGTGACGTCGGCGGAAGTGACGTATGTCGCCGTCGACGACGATCGACGGCCGGTGGCGATCGCATCGCCTGCGTCGAAGGGATGACGATGGCGCTCCCCGAACGACCGATCCTGCGCAGCCTCGAGCCCACGCCGATCCAGCACGAGGGTCGCTCGATGCTGCTGCTGCGCGACCCGAGCGGCGTCTCCGACAGCGAACTCGTCGTGTCGCGCGCAGCGGTCGCGGTGCTCCGGTTGTTCGACGGCGCGCACACGATCGAGGACATCCAGGCGGCGATCCTGAAGGACCACGGCACGTTGCTCGAGCGCGATCCGCTCGAATCGTTGGTGCGCCAATTCGACGACGCTGGGTTCCTCGAGGGCCCGACGTTCGAAGAGCGCAGGCGTCTCGCCGAGTCGAACTATCGAAGCGCACCGCGCCGGCCGTTCGTCCACTCGGGTGTCGCGTATCCGTCCGAGCCGACCGAGCTGCGCGCGTGGTTCGACGCATTGAATACCGTGCCCGAAGCGAAGCCGGCCGACGGCGCTCGCTTG
>JAEUIB010000315.1 GCA_016795255.1 Planctomycetota bacterium | reverse complement strand
CGGGCCGACGGCGCGGCGGTGGTCCAGCAACTGATGAAGGGCGTGAAGGACAAGCGCGAGATGCGGGAAGTCTTCCGCGAGGCCACCGGCTACTCGACCGTCAACGTCGACGAAGCCTGGCGGACCTGGGTCAAGGAGAACTACTCGCTGAAGCCGTGATCGCGCGCAGGATCGGCACAGCGTGAGTTCGATCGGTCCACGTCGGTTCCACCGCGAACTCGGCGCAGGACGTCGACGAGCCCGCGACGGGGATCGCGTTTGGCCGCGCGGACGGGCAACTGCGGCACGATGTGCGGGTCCTGGCCGGTCCCCGTCCTTCGATCCGAGACGACCGAGCCTCGCGTCGGGCACCCGGCTTGCTGGGCGGCCCGAGTTCGAGAACGCCGCACGATCCCGCCCAGGGAGACCCGACCGATGACGACCTCACGTTCGACGCTGAGCCCCTGGACCCACCGACTCGTCGCCGTCGGAATCGTCGGTGGGCTCGCGGCCCTCGCCTTCCTGTTGATGAGGGACGATCGGGCGACTCCCGTCGTGGACACGCCCGCGACGAGTTCGCGCGACGTCGCCGGCGCGGACGCTGCGACCGACCGCGCGTCCGAACCGACCGACGTTCCCACCCCCACACGGACGGCGACGACCGCGGACGTCGCGCCGGACGCGCCGCGCATCGTCGCGCGCGGCCGCGTCGTCGAGCGGACCGAGCGCGGACCGCAACCGGTCGATCGCGGCTCGGTGACGTTGCGACGGAATCCGCCGGCGATGACGACGCGGGCCGCGCTCGCTCGCCAGCCGCAGTTGGACGCGTCGGACGGAGTGCTGGCGTCGGCACCGATCGGCGCCGACGGCACGTTCACGCTCGAGGCGCCGACGTTCGCCGGCTTCTTGCACATCGACGATCCGCTGCTCGCGTGCGAGAACCTGGTCCGCGTCGACGGCGCGGACGAGCATCTGCCGGATCTCGTCGTCGTCGCGGCCGGACGCATCCGCGGCCGCGTCGTCGACGCCGGCGGCAACGGCATCGGAGGCATCGCGATCCACGTCTCTCCGACGTCCGATCCGCGCAACGAGCTGCAATCACTGTTGCTGACCGGCGCGCGACGCGGCGACTTCCGCGGGACGAGCGCGGACGACGGAAGCTTCGACGTGCCGTCGGTCCCGTGCGACACGCGTTGGACGGTCCGAGCCACGGACCACGCGACGGTTCCGAAGTTCGCGCCGAGCGAAGTCTCCGTGCAACTCGACGCCGGCGAAACCGAAGCGATCGAGTTGAAGCTGCATCAGGGCGCGTTCCTGGCCGGGCGCGTCGTCGGCGGCGGCAAGCCGGTCGCCGGCGCCCGCATCGACGTCCGTTCGACGACCGTCAAGTTCGACGCGCGCGAGTTCGGTTCCGTGCCGCGCAGCGAACGCACGACGACGACCGGCGCCGACGGCACGTTCCGCTTCGACGGCATGATGCCCGGCCGCATTCGCCTCGACGTCCACTCCGACGAGTACGCGCCGGGTCATCTCTCCGGCTTCGACCTCGCGCTGCCGGGGATGACGCTCGCCGCCGACATCGTGCTCGAGGACGGACCGCGGATCCGCGGGCGCGTGCTCGACGACACGAAAGCGCCGGTCGCGGGCGCGCGCGTCGGGTTCTTGAAACCGATTCCGTTCGTCCAGTCCGAGCAGGTGTTCACGCCGGAGGTCGCGCTCGACGTCGGTGGCGTCGTGACGACGACCGATGCCGACGGGTGGTTCCACTCGCCACCGTTGCCGAGCGCCGCGGCGTGCGACGTCATCGCCAATTCGCCGAATCACGCCGTCGGAGGCGCCCACGGCGTCAAGGCCGACTCGAGCGACACGATCGTCCAAGTCACTCGGTTCGGCTCGTGCGCGGGCATTGTCGAGAGCGCGACCGACGGCGAGCCGATTCGCCGGTACAACGCGACGGTCGCTTCGGCGGACGCCGGGTCGATGTTCGGCGTCCCGAACACCAGCGATCCGCAACCGCTGCTGTTCGTGCACAGCGACGACGGCGCGTTCGCGTTCGATCGCTTGAAGCCCGGCTCGTACCGCGTCGACGTCGTCGCCGACGG
>JAEUIB010000289.1 GCA_016795255.1 Planctomycetota bacterium | reverse complement strand
GTCCGTGACCGGCGCGCCGGCGATGCCGACCTTGAACTTCGTGCCGTGCGTCAGCGCGTACGCGGCCATCGTGCCGCCGTAGCTCCAGCCCCAGATCGCGACGCGCGCGGGATCCGCGATGCCTTCCGCGACGAGATAGTCGACGCCATCCTCGAGGTCGCGCAGTTCCTGCTCGCCGAGGTTCTTGTAGACGCCCTGGACCGATGCGAGTCCCTTGCCCGACGCCGAGCGGTTGTCGCAGACCCAGATCACGTAGCCCTCTTGCGCCAGCATCTGGTGCCACAAGTACGACCGCGGCGCGAACGAATCGCCGACCGACGGCGCGTGCGGACCGCCGTAGACGTAGCTGACGACCGGGTAGCGCTTCGCCGGATCGTGGTCCGGCGGCAGGATCAGCATCGCTTCCATCTCGAAGCCGTCGCGCGTCTTCACCTTGCGGAACTCGGGTTCGCGCAAGCCGTACTTCGCGAGCGGTTCCTTCGTGCCGGTGCCGATGCGGCGGACCTCGGCGCCCGTCGCGTCACCGATCGCAGCGAAGCCGGGATCGTTCAGCGCCGAGAACTCGTCGAAGAACAGCGAGAAGTCGGTCGACAGCTTCACGCCGTGCGAGCCCGCCTGCTTCGTGACGCGCGTCATCGCGCCGCCGTCCAGCGGCACGGTGTAGAGCTGCTTGCCCTTCACGTCGTCCTTGTCGGTCGACACCCAGACGACGTCCTTCGACTCGTCGATCGCGTGTACGTCGTCGATCTCGAACGGGCCCTCCGTCAGCCGCCGCTCGAGCTTTCCGTCGCGCGCGTAGACGTAGAGGTGCTTGTAGCCGTCGCGCTCCGACGGCCAGACGAAGCGCTCGCCGGCGTCGAACCAGTACGGACCGTCGTTCGGCTCGATCCACACGCTGGTGCGATCGCGGAACAGCACGTCGACCTTGCCGGTGCGCGGATCGGCGACGACGAGGTCGAGCCACGTCTGGATGCGGTCTTGCACCTGCAGCACGACCTGCTTCGCGTCCGGCGTCCAGCTCACGCGCGACACGAGGATTTCGCCGCCCGCGTAGCGCGACAGGTCGAGCCACTTGACCGCGCCGCCGGCCGCGGCGACGACGCCGACCTTCACGGTCGGGTTGCTCTGCCCCGCGCGCGGATAGCGCCAGTGCTCCGTGGAGGGCTGCGTGCCCTCGCTGCGCACGATCGCGTAATCGGGCACCTTCGACTCGTCGAGCTGCAGGAACGCGATGCGCTTCGAGTCGGGCGACCACCAGTACGCGCCGAAGTTGCCGCGGCCGTAGATCTCCTCCTGGTAGACCCAGTCGAGGCGGCCGGTCAGCAAGTTCTCGTGGCCTTCGGACGTCAGCGCGCGCGCCTTGCCGTGGTCGGTGCCGACGACCCACAGGTTCCAGTCGCTGACGTACGCGATCATCGACCCGTCGGGCGAGAACGCCTCGCCGACCTCTTCGCCGGGATCGTCGGTCAGTCGCCGCGCGCGGCCGCTCTCCTTCGTCCACACGAACAGGTCGGAGAACGCGTTGAACATCACGCGGCCGCGATCCGCGCTGAACGCGAACGAGCCGCCGCGCGCCATCGACTTCGCGCCGTCGTCGCCGATGCCGGGCAGCGTCGCCAGCGCCTGCTGGACGATCGCGGGATCGAGGTACGGCGTCTTCGCACCGGTGCGCGCGTCGACCGACACGAGGATGCGGTCGGTGCCGCCGTCGGCTTGATCGAACGCGAGGTAATGCGAGCCGTCGAGCCACTCCATCGGCCGAACGCCGGGCGCCCGGCACTTCGTCGCGACCGACAATGCTTCGTCGAGCGTCAGCTTCTCGCCGGCGGGGCCCGCGGGAGCGACATGGACCAAAGCGACGAATGCGACGACGAACGCGGCAGCCTGACGCATGCGATGTCCTTTCGAGCCGAGAAGGCGCGGAGTGTAGACACCGACGCGGAAGTGCTCTCGGGCGAACCGGGAGTTCGAGTCGGTGGCCCTCAAACGCACAGCAGCGCGCGAACGTTGGAGATGGATCGCTCCAGGAGGTGCCTCCGACGGGATCCGCCCGCGCTTGCCCCCTGGAAGAACCAGGCGATGACGCGACCTGTGCAACTCACCCGAACAGCAACAACCCGATCATCACCAGCAGCTCCGCGCCGACGATGACCACGCCGAGATCCCGGACCGAATCGGCGTCGAGTCCCCGCCGTCGCGCCACGCTCGCGGCGATCGCTCCGAGGCCGACCCACACGGCGTGGATCCAACCGAACGCGAAACCGAGCGCCGCGACGATGCCGGGGAGCCCGCAGACCTCGGCGCCGAACGCACCGACCATCGCGATGGTCGCCGGGACTTGCGCGACTCCTTCCTCATCGCGGAAATCCGATCGATGTTCGAAGTACGTCAACCCGGTCGCGTCGACTGCTTCACCGGCGAAGGGCGAGGGCGACGCGTGCCACAGCGTCGACGCCCAGACGACGAACATCGCAGCGGCGCACGCGGCCAGCACGATGCGCTGGCTCCGCAGTGGAGTCACGCCGATGCGCGCCCCGACTTGCTGCACGAGCGTCGCCACGCCTGCACCGACCATCGCGCACGGCGTGACCGCGAGGGCACGCGGGGGCACCCAGGCCGCCCACTCGGCGACGATCGCGGGCAGGATCCCCGGCAGCATCGCGATCGATCCGAACGCGATCACGAGGCCCGGACCGACGGTCGTGCTCGCACTGACCGCCGCGACCGCGAGAGCGATGCCGACGCCGACGCTCGCGGCGACGTCGACGGTGGGTCCGACCCACGACGGCAGTGCTCGCATGCAGGCATACGCGATCGCGGAAGCGACGACGATCGACATGCAGAACGCCGGACCCGAGAACTGGCGCTCCGTCCGCGGCGTCATGCGCTCGAGGCGCGTGCCGAGCCCGCCGATCTCGAGCCGGATCCGCTCTTGACCCGCCAGGCGGACGTGTGCGGCCCGAGCACGCGCGACGCCGTAGGCGACCGCGCCCAACGCTCCGCCGAAGGTCCCGACCAACGCGATGAACGGGCCCAGGTTCCTGCCGCTTTCCAGCCGGGGATCGACCCAAGCGGCGACGACCGCCCCGAGCACGAACGCGACCGCGACGCGGCCACCGCAGAACCAACCGAGCGCGATCCCGCATGGAAAGAAGAACGCGGTGCGACCGCGGTCGGCCCACGGCATCAGGTACACGCCGATCGAGACGCACATCGCGGTGCCGAACACGAGCCAAGCACGATCGGACTGGAAGGCGCGACGCACCCCGCCGCCCACACAGCGCATCGCGAACTCGACGTCGACGACGGAGCGCCGTGCCTGGCCCGCGACGCACGCCGGCCGGCGTAGCAGGAAGGCCACGGCCGCCCCGATCGTGAACAGCGCGGCCGAGGCGCCGACGTAGGCCGCGCCCGCGTGCGAGTACAGGTCGTCGGGCGCCTCGAGGTCCCGCAACTCGAAGCCCGACACGTACGCGATCCCCGCCGCGGCGAGGAATGCAACCGTCCATGCCCACAGTTCGACGCGTCCGAGGGTCTGGCGCGCCGACGCGTTCGCGCGCGGGAACGCCGCGAAGACCGCCGTCGCGACGACGAGCGTCAACGACGGCACGAGCAGCGGTCGCCACAGTGCAGCGACTCCGACGATCCACAGCGCCCCGACGACGAGGGCGGCCGGCGACGGCTTCCACCGTTCGTCGGTGACCGCATCGAACGGCACGATCGGCTGGACGTCGTCCTGCGGGTCATCGGTCGTCACGAGTGCGGAACCCCTTTGCCGACCGCGACGATCGTCGCGTGCCGTCGCTACCGTAGACGCCCACCATCGAACGGACAATCGCCGGGCGATGGAGCCGAACCGGAGACTCCCATGCCGTTCATCCACGTCCGCGCCATGGAAGGCGCGTGGTCCCCGAAGCAACGTCGCGAACTCGTGCGCCGCATCACGGAGGCCGTCGTCGACATCCAGGGCGAAGGACTGCGTCAAAGCACGCTGGTGTTGTGGGACGACATCAAGAGTGGTCACTTCGCGATCGGCGGCGCCGAACGCACGACGGCGCTGGTGCGCAAAGCGGCTCGAAGCGGTCGCTCGTCGACATGAAGTCGCGGCGCCCTGCCGCCAGCATTCGGAGGTCGTGATGATCGCGTACGCCATCGCGTTGAGCTTGTCGTTCGGTCTCGCGCAGGACCCCGCCCCCACGAAGCCCGCACCGGCGAAGGCCGGCGACACCGGGCTGACCGGCGCGCTGTCCGAGGACGAGTTCAAGAAGCTGCACGAGCTGAAGCCCGACGAGCAGGGCGAACGCCGCGGCGTCGCCGTGACGCTCGCATCCGGCGCGAAGGGCTACCTCGTATTGCCGAAGGACGCCGATCCCGCGAAGCGTCCGCTGTCGGCCGTGCTCGTGATCCACGAATGGTGGGGCCTCAATCGCAACATCGAGCTGTGGTGCGATCGCCTCGCGGAGACCGGCGTCGCGGCGCTCGCGGTCGACCTCTACGGCGGCGTCGTCGCGACGACGGCGGACGACGCGATGAAGGCGATGCGCGCCGTCGACACCGCGAAGGCCGTCGAGCACCTGAAGTCCGCGCACACGTTCCTGACGACCGACGACCGCGTGAAGGCCGTGAAGGTCGGCTCGATCGGCTGGTGCTTCGGCGGCGCGATGTCGCTGCAGACCGCGCTGAACGTGCCCGAACTCGATGCGTGCGTCCTCTACTACGGTCGGCTCGTCACCGATCCGAAGGTGCTCGCGGCGATCCGTTGCCCCGTGCTCGGCGTGTTCGGCACGCAGGACGGCAGCATTCCGCCGGCGACCGTGAAGCAATTCGAAGAGGCGCTGACCGAAGCCAAGGTCGTCCACGAGATCCACTCGTACGACGCGGAGCATGCGTTCGCGAATCCGAGCAGCTCGCGCTACGACCACGAGCACGCCGCCGCGGCGTGGGAGAAGGTCAAAGCGTTCCTCGACGCGAACCTGAAGCCGACGCCCGCGGCCAAATGAGCATCGGACCAGCGGTGCGTTCCGCGTGGGTCGTCGCGGTCGCGTTCGCGACCGCGACGGACGAACTCTCGCGGGACGACGTGCTCGCGGACCTCGACGCGCTGTCGGCGCGGATCGAGGCGAGCTTCGCGTACGCCGACGACAAGCACGAGCACTTCGGCGTCGACGTGCGAGCGTTGTGCTCCGCCGCCGCCGCGGCGCTTCCCGAACGCC
>JAEUIB010000268.1 GCA_016795255.1 Planctomycetota bacterium | reverse complement strand
CAACACAGGACGCTGGTTCACGACTTCGAGTCCTCGTCGACGAGCTTCTGGACCTTGGCGGCGATCGTGCGATCGATGCGCCCCGACGCGAGCGCGGCTTCGAGCGTGACGCGCGCGGCGAGCCGGTACGCCGGCAGCAGGCCCTTGCCCGCGCGACCGAGCGCGGCGAGGTGGGCCGCGATCGTCTCGACGTCGCCGCGCACGATCGGTCCGGTCAACGCGTCGCGCGGACCGAGCCGTTCGAGGTTGCGCAGCGTGCCGCGCAGCAACGAACGCAGCGGCGTGAACGGGTCCTTCGCGAACGCGGGCACGGCGCCGAGCATCGTCGTCCCGAGGTGCGCGACCGCGACCATGCAGTTCGACGTGATCGCGGCCGCGGCGTGGTACAGCGCCTTCTCGCTCGCGCGGATGCGCACCGGGCGACCGCCCGCGGCGCGCGCCAGCGGCTCGAGGACGGCCAGCGCGCGCGAGCTGCCCTCGATCGTGAACGTGGAGCCGGGCAGCAGCACGAGCCCTTCCTCGGGCGACGCGAACGCTTGCAGCGGGTGCAGCGAGCCGACGTCGACGGTCCGACTGCGCAGCGCGTCGATCGCATCGCTGGCGAACGCGCCGGAGCAGTGGAACGCGACGGTCCCGCGGCGCAGCGTGCAGGCGGCCGCGAGGTCGCGCGCGGTCTTGCCGAGCACGCGATCGATCGTCGCGATCATCACGAGGTTGCCCCGACTCGCGGCCGCGAGGTCGGTGGTCGGAGTGCCTTCGCCGATGAAGCGCGCGGCCGCGCGAGCGCGGGCCAGGTCGCGGGAGATCACGGTGTCGACCGGCAGGCCGGCTTCGCGCAGTTGCTTGCCGAGAGCTCGCCCGACGACGCCGGCCCCGACGATGACGAGTCGACGATTCGCGAGCCGTGCGTTGTTCAAGGGCACCACCGGGTCGAAGGAGGCGGGGAGCATATCAGCCCGTTCGACGGGTCCCGAAGCACTCGGCCGTTCGACCGGACGGGGTTCATCGAGCCGCTCGACGCCGGGCCGACGCCGGCTCGGTGCTGAACGCATGGCCGGGGTGCGACGTCGTGGGAACGTGCTCGGCCGGGCCCTTTCCGCGCCGTGGGGTCGGTGGGGGAGCCGGGTCAGCTGGCCGCGGTGTTGCCGAACGGCTGGGCTTCGTCGTCGCCGACGTAGTCGTCGAAATCGTCGAGGTTCGGCGCGACGTAGCCGGGCGCTTTCGACTTCTCGAGCTCGCCGTGGAACGCGGCGAGGATCGCCTGCTCGATGTACTGGCGGCACGCCGGGTTCACCGGGTGCGCGATGTCGGTGTGCAGGCGGGCTCGGCCGCGCTGGTCGAACCCCGAGCGGTGGACCGGCAGCTTGAACGCGCATTCGTTGCAGAACTTGGCGCGCAGGTGGTTCTTCGAGTGGCAGCGTGGGCAGCGATCCGAGAGCTTGCGGCTCGGCATCGCGACGAACGGACCGCGCGGTCCCTCGATGATCTTGATGTCGCGCACGACGAAGTCGTCGTCGAGCGTGATCGTGCAGAACGCTTGAAGCTTTTCGGTCCGGTCGGACACCAGCTTCACGCGGATCTCGGAGACTTTCACGCTCGCCCCTCCCGTCGAGTCAGGCAGCGCTAGGACGCTCCCTCACTCGCGCACACGAACACGTCCGCGATCTGCATCGCCTCGAGCTTGCGCTGCAACTCGAGACCCGCCGTGCGATGCTCGACCGTGGTGAACATCGCCGAGCCGGAACCGGTCACCGAGAACACTCGACCGCTCTGCGTCTGCAGCCGGTCACGCAGGTGGGCGACCTGCGGGAACAGCGAGAAGAATGGCTTCGCTAGGTCGTTCGTGGCCTCGAACCGGCCGTCGCTCGGCAGCCGTTCGATCGTCGCGAGCGCGTATCCTTCGTTCGGCATTGGCTTTTTCAAGTCCAAACTGAACGCGCCGTAGACCTTTGCGGTCGGTGCTTCCACGCGGGGAAACACGACGACGAACCAGCCTCGCGGTGCGCGCGAGGGCGGAACGGCCTGCAGCGACTCGCCGCGACCGCGCGCGATCGCGGTGCCGCCGAGCAGGAAGAACGGGACGTCGGAGCCCAATTCCGCGGCGCATTCGCGCAGCGTCGCGGCCGGTTGGCGCTCGTCGGAAAGCAGGTCGAGCGCGACGAGCATCGACGCCGCGTCGGACGATCCGCCGCCGAGTCCGGCGCCCGACGGCACGCGCTTCTCGAGGTCGATCGCGACGCCGAAGCGACGCCGCGTGCGCGCGAACAGCGCTTCCGCGGCCTTCCAGACCAGGTTCGTCGGATCGGCCGGGCACGGCCGGCCGTGCGTGCGCAGCGTGATCGCGTCGCCGTCGGTGCGGACGACCGTCAGGCGATCGGCGAGGTCGATCGCGTGGAAGATCGTGAACAGCTCGTGGTACCCGTCGGGGCGCTTGCCGGTGATCTCGAGCCACAGGTTCAGTTTGCACGGCGCGGTGACGACGACCCGCCGCGGCGTGTGCTCGAGCACCTTCACCACGCGGCCTCCGTCGGCGCCGACAGCAGCGCGTTGTCCAGCAGTCGCACGCCGTCGACGCGCGCGGCGACCCACATCAGCGCGCGCGCATCGGCTTGGCGGACGTCCTCGAGCGTGTCGGCGTGGACCAGCGCGACGTAGTCGACGCCGACGCCGGCCGTCGCTTCGAGTTCGCCGCGCGCCGTCGCGATCAAGGCCGCCGCGGATCGCTCGCCCGCCGCGTAGCGCGCCGCGGCCGCCTTCAGCCCGCGCGACAGAGCGAGCCCGCGCGTGCGGCCTTCTTGCGACAGGAACACGTTGCGGCTCGATCGCGCGAGCCCGTCGGGCTCACGGACCGTCGGCTGCACGCTGACCTGGAGCGGGAAGTCGAGGTCGGCGACCATCCGCCGGATCAGCAGCGCTTGCTGCGCGTCCTTCTGCCCGAAGTACGCGACGGTGGGCCGGACGAGGTGGAACAGCTTCGCGACCACGGTCAGCACGCCGCGGAAGTGCCCGGGCCGCACGGCGCCTTCGAAGCGATCGGTCAGTGCGTCGTTGACGACGTACGTCGCGAACCCGCGCGGGTACATCGACGCGGCGTCGGTCGTGAACACTGCGTCGCAACCGACCGTCGCGAGCTTCGCCAAGTCGCCGTCGAGGTCGCGCGGATAGCGCGTGAAGTCCTCGTTCGGACCGAACTGCAGCGGGTTGACGAAGATCGACACGAGCGCGACGTCGTTCTTCGCGCGCGCCGTCCGCACCAACTCCAGGTGACCGTCGTGCAGTGCGCCCATCGTCGGCACGAAGCCGACGCGGACTCCGCGGCGGGCGAGCTCGGCCGCGCGGGCGGCCATCGCCGCCGGGGTCGTGATCGTCTCGATCCGGTCGGTCATGGCGCCTTGGGCGAGCGGAGCGCCACGAGCAACTGCGCGACCGTCTTGCCGGAGACCGGATCGACCAGGTCGCCGGCGATCTCGGCGGCGGGCGCCAGCACGAACGCGCGGTCGCGGAAGCGGGGATGCGGCAGCGTCAACGTCGGCGTCTCGCAGATCGTCGTGCCGAACAGCACGAGATCGAGATCGAGCGTGCGCGGCCCGTCGCGCACCGTGCGTTCGCGTCCGCGGGCTTTCTCGAGATCCGCGAGTCGCGCCAGCAGACCGTCGGGGGACAGGCCGGTCACGATCTTCACCGCGGCGTTGAGGAAGGGGCGCTGCGGCGGCCCGCCGACCGGTTGGGTCTCGAGGAACGCGGACACCGCGGTCACGCGCGTCTGCGGCAGCCGACGCAGTTGTTCGATCGCGAACCGCAGATGCGCCTCACGGTCCCCGAGGTTCGAACCGAGCGCGATCAGCGCGGTCTGGCCCGGGCCACCGTCCTCCGCGTCGTCGTCCTCGTCGTCGTCCGGCACGAACAGCTTGCGGCCGAGCATCCGCTCCGCCAGCGCGAGCCCGGGGCCCGCGATCGCGTAGCCGGTGAACGCGACGAAGAACGCGACTTCGTGCCACGTCGCCGCGACGAACACGAGGCCGACGATCATCAGCAGGTGGACGAACGGCTTCCGGCCCTTGAACCAGCGCGACACGAGGTGGACGTATTCGACGCGGCTCACCATCAACAAGCCGAGCGCGATCGGCATGCCGAGGAACACCTTGACCAGCGTCAGGCGCGTCGCGGCGTCGAGGCTCGCGAGCGGCGAGTCCTTCTCGAACAGGAACAACACGGTGCCGGCGATCACGCCCGCGGCGCCCGGCGACGGCAGTCCCTTGAACGTCTCGTGCGCCTTCGGATCCGGCTCGGTCTCGAGCGTGAACCGCGCGAGTCGCAGCGCCGCGCAGATCGCGTAGACGCTCGTCAAGAGCAGCGGCAGCTTGTCCTGGTAGACGACGCCGTTCGTCGTGAACGTGTAGTCGGCGACGACCTTGACCAGGAACGCCGGCGCTACGCCGAACGTGATGAGGTCGGTCAGCGAGTCGAGCTGCGCACCGAAGTCGGTGGTCTGGTTCGTCAGGCGCGCGATCTTGCCGTCGAGCGCGTCGAACACCATCGCCAGCACGATCATCCACGCGGCGAAGACGATGTTCTGGCGGAACGCCTCGGCGTTCTGATGCAGCAGCGCGTCCGCGATCTTGGAGATCGCCAGGAAGCCACAGAACGTGTTCCCGAGCGTGCACAGCGTCGGGAGGATCGCGACCGGTTTGATGCGGGGAGACATGGCCGGGATCCTACCTCGCGGCCGGTTGCGGCGGCCGTCGGCGATTCCGCGCGGGCGGCGTCGTCACGGGGTCGACGCGACTCGTTTCACCGCGTCGACCATGCCCTGGCTGTTCAGGCCGGCGTTCATGCCGGCGCCGAGCGCCTCACCCTGCGGGATCGATGCGTGGCGGATCAAGTACGCGGCCCACATCCCGCCCGCGCGGTTCGAGCTCGCGCAGTGCAGCAGCACCTTGCCCTCGGATTCGGCCCACGCGTTCGCGAACGCGTCGACGTCGGCCGCGGAGAACGACTCGGCGGTGACCGGGATCCGGACGAAGCGGGCGCCGAGGCGCGCGACTTCCGCGGCCTCGTCGAATTGCAGGACGCGGCGCTCCTCGGCTTCGGGCAGCAGGCTGACGACCGTCGTCACTCCGTCGTCGACCGCCGTCGCGAGGCCGCCGCGGGTCGGCAGGCCGGCGAAGTAGACGTCGCCGTCGCGCGTGACGACCGAGAACTGGTTGGACCACTCCGTCACCGGTTCCGCGATGCCGGCGGGGGGCAGGTCGCTGGCGCAGCCGAGCCAGGGGAGCGCGATGCCGAGTGCGGCGACGCAGGCGAACGTGCGCATGGGTGAGTCCTCGCGAGGAGTCCGATGGATGCGAAGGAGACGGGTGCGGTCAACGCCGCGTGTAGACGATCGTGGCGGCGCCCTTCGGTCGCTGCGCGAGCGTGACCGTCGGCTTCCAACCGGCGGCGCGCTCGACGACGAGCTCCGTGTACGAACCGAACTTCATCATGCCGATGCGTTGTCCGCGCGCGACGCGATCGCCGACCTGGACGCCGCAGACGATGCGCCGTGCGATCAAGCCGGTGACCTGACGCACCAGCACGCGTCGCCCGTCGTCCAGCCGGATGCCGATCACGTTCGACTCGTTCTCGCTCGCGCACCGCGGATCGCGCGCGTCGAGGAACTTGCCCTTCGTGTACTTCACGAACTCGACGACGCCGGCGTCCGGCGCTCGATTGACGTGCACGTCGAACACGTTCAGGAAGATGCCGATCTTGTGCGCCGGGGCCTTCAGGTACTCGGGCTCGTCGCAGTCGACGATCGCCGTGACCTTGCCGTCCGCCGGAGCGACCAGCGCGTCGCGATCGGTCGGGACCGCGCGCTCGGGATCGCGGAAGAAGTTGACGACGAACGCCGTGAGCAGCAGGAACGGCACCGCGGCGAGCGGTCCGTACGTCGGCCATGCCCACGCGGCGAGCGCGAGCGGAACGCCGCCGAACAGGAACAGCTCGCGGTAGCCGTACGGAGTGAAGGGGAAGCGCACGCGGGAGACCTCGCTCGTCGTTGGCGCGAAAACCGTGGGATGGTAAGAGGCTGCCCGCATCGGCGGAACCACCGGAAACCTGAACATGGACGCACGAGCCGTCGATCGACCCCAACTGGAAGCCGCGTTGCGCGACGCCGCGGCGCGCCCGCTCGTGATCCACCACTTCGCGACGTGGTGCGATCCGTGCGCCGAGGAGCTGCCGCTGCTGAAGGCCGAGTTCGACGTGCTGCGGCCCCTCGGCGTCACGTTCGTCGCCGTCTCGTGGGACCTGTTCATGTCCGCGCTGGCGCCGCAGGACGCCGTCGCCGCGTGCACGACGTTCCTCGCGGGGTACGGCATCGAGTTCGACCGGCTGTTCGTGTTCACGGGTTCGCCGCCCGAACTGTTCGAGAGTCAGAACATCGAGCACGGGACCGTGCCGTGCACCGAGGTGCGGGCCCGCGGCGGGCGCGTCGTCGCGAGCTTCCCTCAGCCGTTGTTCGACGACGCCGAGCGCGCTTCGTTCGTCGCTGCGGTACGGACCGCCGCGAAGGCGTGATGGCGCGCGGTCGCCGATCGGCGATGACCGATCAGGTCCACTCGAGCTCCGCCAGCACCGGCACGTGATCGCTGAACGCGAACCGTGGGTCGTCGACGAGTTCGCACGAGCGCGGCTTCAGCCGGCCATCGGCGAGCACCCAGTCGATATGGACGCCG
>JAEUIB010000256.1 GCA_016795255.1 Planctomycetota bacterium | reverse complement strand
TACGAGAAGGTCTCGAGGTTGACGCGGATGTCGTGACGGACTTCGTCGCGCGACATCTCGTCTTCCCAGTCGCCGGACTTCACCTCGAACGACGACACGCGCACGAAGCGTTCCCAGCTCTCGCACAGCGAGAGGAACGCGAGGAACTGCGTGACGTTCGCGGTCAGTTCGACCTTGTAGATGACCTTGTCGAACGCGTCGGTGCCCTTGCCCTTGCTGCGGTCCTTCTCGTCGTGCAGCGAGTTGATCGTCACACCCGACTCGACGCCGAACGCCGAGAGCTTGTCGACGAACTGGTTCACTTCGCGCGAGTTCGGCAGGATCTTGACGAGCTCGGACACGTTCTCGCGCAGGATGATGACCTCGCCTTCGAGGTCGGGGATGCGCTTGATCTTCACTTCCGCGAGCGCGATGTCCTTCTCGATGCCGGCCTTCTCGTCCTTCGCGATCTGCAGCTCGCCGTAGAGCCACCACGCCGCGCCACCGCCGCCACCGAGCGTGGCGAGGTAGCCGAGGACGAGCCCGAGCACGTGCTTCTTGGTCTTTGGGTCGGTCATGGGCTGTCCTCCGTCACTTCGCCGGCGCAGCCGGGTTGGCCTTCGGCTTGGGCGCGGGCTTCTTCTTGCCCGTGTCCTTTTCGCCGCTGAAGGCTTCCTTCAGGCCGAGGGCGAACTCGAACTTGAACGACTCGGCGGGATCGAACTTGTCGTCCTGATCCATCTCGCCGGCGGGGTTGCTGATGGTCGCGAACTCGGTGAAGAACGCGCCCTTCGCGAGGTCCGAGTGGAAGTTGTTCATCCGGCTGATGTCGGCCGACGCCGAGCGCCCGCCGATCTTCAGACCCGAATCACGGACGCCGCTCATGTTCATCTCGACCGACTCGAACCAGATCTGGTGGCGGTCGGACTCGGGCGGCGTGTCGACCAGCGAGGTCAGTTGGTCGACCTTCTTGGTCCACAGGATGCGGCTCGCCGAGAACGACCGGATGTGGTTCCAGCGCTCGGTGAAGTCCTTCTTCTCCGCTTCCAGCTTGTCGCAGTAGTCGGCCTGCGGCTTCTTGCTCTGCAGCAGTTCGGTCGCTTCGGCGACGGCGGTCCTCGCTCCTCCGACGACGGAGAAGTAACCCCACGCGCACGCGGCGGCCGTGGTCGAGAACAGGGCGACGAGGCCGAGCGTCGCGAACAGCAGCCCTGCGGGCGTGCGTTCGGCGCGGCGATGTTCTTCGGGCAGGAGGTCGATGCGAATCATGGGGTGTGCGTCCTCTTCACATCACGCGCGCGGCCAGACCGACCGACACCGCGAGTTGCGTCGCGTGTTCGGTGAGGGACGCGGCATCGACCGAGTCCCCGTCCACCGTCAGACCTGCGACCGGGTTCCACGTGGTCACGCGGCGCTCGAACACACGCTCGAGCGTCTCTTCCAAATGCGGGGTGCGCGCACCGCCGCCGGACAGGTAGACCTCTTCGACCTTCTCGCCGTCCTGTCGGTCCTCGTAGTAGTCGAGGGACAACATGACTTCGTTGGCGAGCTCGTCCATCGAGTGCGCGAGCGCGCCGTTGACGTCCGCTTCCTTCTCGCCGGGCGTGCGCTTCAGCGCTTCCGCTTCGCCCTTCTCGAGGTTCATGCGCTTCGCGACCGCTTCGGTGAAGTCCTCGCCGCCGAGGTACACCTCGCGCGTGAAGCGCGGCTCGTGACCCTTGACGACGGTGACCGTGGTCTTCGTCGCGCCGATGTCGACCAGCGCCGCGACGCGCGAACCGAGCGCGGCGTCGTGGTTCGTGCGGGCGACGAGTTCGAACGCGTTGCCGATCGCGAACGGATCGACGTCGATCATCGACGGCTCGAGACCGACGCGCTTGATCAGGTTGACGCGCGTGTCGATCACGTCGCGCTTGCTGGCGACGAGCAGGACGCGCATGTCCTTCGCCGCACCGCCGGCCGCGCCGAGGCGCGCGCAGTCGAGCACGACTTCGTCGAGGTCGAACGGGATGTACTTGTCGGCCTCGTAGCGGATCGCCTGCTTCAGGTTCGACTCGGGCACGTCCACCATCGACAGGAAGCGCACGATCACCGAGCGACCCGAGACGGCCGTCGCGACCTTGCGCGTCTTGAACGAGCACGCCTTCAGCAGATCCGCGAGCGGATCCGCGGGATCCGCGCCGTGCGGGATCTCGACCTGGCCGTATCCGGTGATGACGACTTCGCTCCCCGCGGTCGTGAGTTCCACGGCCTTGATGGAGTCGGAGCCGATGTCGAGCCCGATCAGGCTCCTGCGCTTGCGGAAAAACACGATGTCGTCTCCCGTCGGTCGAAGACTGCCACTGGAGTCAGCCCGTCGTTGATCGGACGGCCAGGGGCGACGACTTGAGGGAGATCGTGGAGATTCGTCGGTGAACACGGGGAACACGCGACCGTGGCACGCGCGCATCCCGGGAATGGACGACGCGGCGACGCAAGGCGGCGTCGGAACGCCGCGTGCGGGAATGGGGGTCGCGTTTGCGACGGAGTGTGGACGACGCGACGGCGCGGGCGTTCGCGACGCGGCGCGTCATCGGGCGAACGACCCGATACGGGTGCGTCCGCGCGCTCGATCAGCGTGAGGTCACATCTCGTCGAAGCCTCGACGCACGATGCGCTCGAGGCAGTCGACCAGTTCTTCGGCGTCGTCGCCTTCGGCGCGCAGCTTCAGCTTCGTGCCGCAGGCCGCGCACAGCGTCATCAGTTGCAACACCGATCGCGCGTCGACCTCACGGCCCTCGACGCCGATCCAAACCTTGGCGTCGAACCGCTGCGCCGCTTCGACGAGCATCGCGATCGGTCGCGCATGCAGGCCCTGCGGATTCGGGATGACGACTTCGCGCACCGCGGACGCGGCCACCGTTCGTCACTCCCCCATTTCGCGCAGCAGCGACACCACGTCGGCCGAGTTCTTCGCGTTGCGCAGGAAGCGCACGAAGTCCGGGTTGCGCGCGAGGCGCGAGATCCAACGCAGCACCTGCAGGTGGCGCTCGGCATGAGCCTTCGGCGAGACCAGCAGGAAGAACACGTCGCACGGCTCGCCGTCGACGGCGTTGAAGTCGAGCTTCGACGTGCAGACCGCCACCGCGGTGACGACCTCCGTGACGCCGTCGACCTTGACGTGCGGGATCCCGATGCCCATGCCGATGCCGGTGCTGCCGAGCTTCTCGCGCTCCTTGACGGCCGCGAGGATCGACGCGCGTTGCGCTTCCTGCAACTTGCCGCCGGCGACCGCGATGTCGACGAGCTGCGTCAGCAGGTCGTCCTTCGTCGCGACTCGAACTCCGGTTCGGACGGCGTCTTCGTGGAACAGTTCGGCGAACGTGGTCTCGGGGCTCATCGGGCTCCTTCGTGGCGGCGTATGGCGATCGGCGACGGATCGACGTCGATCAGTCCGGACGATGGTCCTTGGCCCGGCTCTTGCTCTTGCGCAACTGGTGGTCGATCTTCTCCGCGACCAGGTCGACCGCGGCCAACGCCTGCTGGTGATGGACGCTCGCGACGAGGACCGGACCCCCGTGGGCGTGAACGATCATCTCGGCGACGAAGTGCTCCCGCTGATGGTCGAGGATGACTTCGACGCGCGCGTCTTCCTTCAGGAACTTCGCGAGGTGTTCGGCCTTCTCGCGCGCGTACGACTCGATCGCTTCCGAGACATGGACGTGACGACCCTTGATCTCGACGTTCACCAGGACATCTCCCTTGGGGCGTGGTCGGTCACGCGCGGAAGCACGTGATCCGACGGCCAGTTTTTCAACGCGGCTGCACCATCGTCAATAGTCGACTCGCCACAAAAACAGCGCATGCGCCGGCAGAGCGGCGGGTGCACGCCGACGATCGCGGTCCGACAGCAGCTCACGCACGCCGTCCGACGACAAGCGGTCGCAGCCCGCGGCGACCAGGACTCCGGTCAGCGTTCGGACCATGTGCATGAGGAATCCGTCGCCCGTCGCGAACACGCGAACTCCGTGACGCCAGCGCAGCACGCGCAGCGCGAACAGCGTCCGGACGGTGTCCGCATCGGCGTTCGCATCGGTCGTGAACGAGCGGAAGTCGTGCCGCCCGACGAGGATCGCCGCCGCGGCGCGCATCCGTCCCACGTCTGGAACGTGCCACAGCGTGTGCGACGTGCGCGCCCAATGCGGGTCGCGCTGCTTCGCGAAGCGCAGTTGATAGACGTACGTCTTGCGACGGGCGTGGTGCCGAGCGTGGAAGTCGATCGGCACGTCGGCCGCGGCGGTGACGACGACGTCCTGCGGCAACCACGCGTTGATCGCCTTGACGAGGTGATCGGTCGGTACGCGCGTCGTCGTGTGGACGTGCGCGACCTGCGCCAGCGCGTGGACTCCGGCATCGGTCCGCCCCGAGGCGTGCACGACGCATCGTTCGCCGGCGGCTTTCTCGAACGCGTCCTCGACGGTCGATTGGACGGTCTCAAGGCCGGGCTGACGCTGCCAGCCGTGATAGGCCGCGCCGTCGTAGCGCAGCACGAGCTTCACGTTGCGGGTCGTGGGCGCGGGATCGGGTTCAGTACTCACGACGCTCGCGCGACGACGGGATGTTCATCATCTTCCGGTACTTGGTCACGGTGCGCCGCGCGATGTCGAGACCGAGCGTCTTCAGCTTGTCGACGATGTCCTCGTCGGACAGCGGGTTGCTCTTGTCCTCGCCGTCGATGATCTCCTTGACCTTGATCCGCACGGAGTCGCGCGATTCGAGGCCTTCCGCTTCGCCGCCGGGCGCCGCTCCCGTGAAGAAGTGCTTCATCGGGAAGATGCCCTTCTGCGTCTGCATCCACTTGTCCGAGATCGCGCGCGAGACCGTCGACACGTGCAGCCCGAGTTCGTCGGCGACGTCGCGCATCTTCAGCGGCATCAACCGGTCGTTCTCGAAGAACTCGCGCTGGTGCTTGACGATCTCGGTGGCGACGCGGCGCAGCGTGTTCCGGCGCTGCTCGATCGCTTCGATCAGGAAGCGCGCGCGGTCGAGCTTGCCCTTGATGTCGCGGCGGTAGTGCGCGTCGAGCCCGCGATCGCGCACCGCGTCGACGTACGACGAGCTGACCGAGAGGTTCGGGTAGTAGTCGTCCTCGAGCTCGACCTCGTAGCGACCTTCGTTCTTCTTCACGACGACGTCGGGTCGCACCGGCACGACGACTTCGGACCGGAACAACCGGCCGGGCGGCGGCTTCAGGATGTGCCGCAGCTCTTCCATCAGTTCCTTCAGCGTGTCGAGGTCGACGCCGAGCGCGCGCATCACGCGCGGCAGCTTGTTGTCGCGCCAATCGTCGAGGTGTTCGGAGACGAGCCGACGATGCAAGTCGTAGTGCTCGTGGTCGGGGTCGAGCTGCATCAGGAAGCACTCGCGCATGTCGCGCGCGCCGACGCCGATCGGGTCGAGCGACTTCAGGAACTCGAGTGCCTGCTCGGCCTCGGTCCGCGAGATCGTGTCGTCGTACGGGATGCGCACGTCCTCGAGTGGCACGGCGAGGAAGCCGTTCTCGTCGAGCTGATCGATCAGGATCTCGACGAAGTCGTGCACGTGCGGTGGCAACGACGCGAACGCGAGCTGTTCGCGCAGGTGGTCGCCGAGGCTCGGCGGTGCGTCGGGCGCGTTCGCCATCGCCGCGAGCTTCGGATCGGCCTCGCCGTCGTCCTTGCGGACGCGCGGTTTCAGGACCTCGTTGTATCGCGTGTAGCTTTCGAGCTGGTCCGAGACTTGTTCGTCGACTTCCTTCTCGGCGGGCCCGGAAGGATCCTGGTTCGTCGTCGTCGGTTGCTGG
>JAEUIB010000229.1 GCA_016795255.1 Planctomycetota bacterium | reverse complement strand
CGCGAAGCGCGGTCGGTCGGCGCGCATCGCGCCGTCGGTCACCGGTCACCGGTCACCGGTCACCGGGTCTCGGTCTCGGGTCTCGGTCTCGCCCTCGGTCCTGACCTCTCGATCCATCCCCAATTCCCCGCCTCCGCATCCCCCGAGGAAATCCATTCTTCGAACCCTCAACTCCGCGGGTCCCGTCCGCCGATAAGAGGCTCCGAGTGTGTCCGCACAACTCCAGGAGGGGCGGGATCTGCCCTCGTCCCGTGGGGTGGCGTTGCGCGCGCACGTTCGACGGAGCCACCCATGCCGAACATGCAGGAACTCCTGCAGTTGCTCGTACACCGCAACGGGTCCGACTTGCACATCACGGCCGGAAGTCCGCCGCGGATCCGCATTTCCGGCGCGCTGCTGCCGATGGAATTCCCGGTGATGAGCGCCGAGGAGACGAAGGCGCTCGTCTACTCGATCCTGACGACCGACCAAGTGGCGTCGTTCGAGAAGAACATCGAGCTCGACTTCTCGTTCGGCATCCGCGACCTCGGTCGCTTCCGCACGAACGTGTTCATGCAGCGCGGCGCCGTCGGCGCCGTGCTCCGTGTCATCCCGTACCGCGTGTTGACGTTCGACGATCTCGGGCTGCCGACGAAGGTCTGCGAGCACATCTGCAATCTGCCGCGCGGACTCGTGCTGGTGACCGGCGCGACCGGCTCCGGCAAGTCGACCACGCTCGCCGCGATGATCGACTACATCAACGAGACGCAGCCGGTCCACATCATGACCATCGAGGACCCGATCGAGTTCCTGCACTCGAACAAGACGGCCCTCGTGAACCAGCGCGAAGTCGGCTCCGACACGCTCGGCTTCAAGAACTCGCTGCGTTCGATCCTGCGTCAGGACCCCGACTGCGTGCTGATCGGCGAAATGCGTGACCTCGAGACGATCGAGGCCGCGCTGCTGTTGTCCGAAACCGGTCACCTGACGTTCGGCACGCTGCACACGTCCGACGCGGTCCAGACGATCAACCGCATCATCGACGTGTTCCCGCACCACCAGCAGCAGCAGATCCGCACGCAGTTGTCGTTCTGCTTGCAGGCGGTGTTCTGTCAGCAGCTCGTGCCGGTCGCGAGCGGCAAGGGCCGCGCGCTGGCGGCCGAGATCCTGCTCGTGAACCAGCCGGTGCGCGCGCTCGTGCGCGACGACAAGGCGCACCAGATCTACTCGATCATCCAGACCAGCAAGAAGATCGGCATGCAGACGATGAACACGTCGCTGTCCGAACACGTGCTCGCGAATCGCATCACCGTCGAAGAAGCGCTCGCCCGCTCGTCGGATCCCGACGAACTGAAGCGCCTGATCCACCGGAGCTGACCGTGTCGTCGTTCGACCGCCGCCTCGCCCAGGCGCTGCGCAAGACCAATGCCGTCGACGAGGAGCAGCTCACGCTGTGCCTCGCGAAAGCCGCTCAGGAGAAGAGCGCGCTGTCGGAGATCCTGGTCAAGGCCGGCGTGTTCGAAGAGAAGGAGCTGATCGATCTCGTCGCGCGCGAGATCGGGATGGCGCCGATCGACCTCGACCGCGTGTCGCTGAACGCGGACTTGAAGAGCTCCGTGCCGCAGGAACTCGCCGAGCAGCACCTCGTGATCCCGGTCGCGAAGCTCGGCCACACGCTGACGCTCGCGGTCGTCGACCCGTTCGACGTGGTCAAGATCGACACGCTGCGGATCCAGTTGAAGAGCGAGATCCGGCCGGTCGTCGCGTCGGAGCGCGCGGTGAAGGCCGCGATCCGTCGCTTCTACAGCAGCGACGCGCGCGAGCTCGAAGCGCTGGTCGACAACGCGAACGCGGACGGGCTCGAGACGAAGATCGAGGCCGACGGCGAGCGGGACGACGTCAACCTCTCGGACCTGAACTCCGAGAACTCGCCGGTCGTCAAGCTGACGAACCTCATCCTGCTGAACGCAATCCGCGACGGCGCGTCCGACATCCACATCGAGCCGTTCGAGAAGTCGCTGAAGGTCCGTTATCGCCAGGACGGCGTGCTGAAGCAGGTGCTGACGCCGCCGCGCAACCTCGCCGCGTCGATCGCGTCGCGCATCAAGATCATGTGCGGCCTCGACATCGCCGAGAAGCGCAAGCCGCAGGACGGCAAGGCGCAGGTGAAGCTCGAGGGCCGCGCGATCGACTTGCGCGTGTCGACGCTGCCGGTCGTCCACGGCGAGAAGATCGTCATCCGCATCCTCGACAACTCGAATCTCGCGAAGGGGCTCGACAGCCTCGGCTTCGAGGAGAAGGCGCTGTCGGACATCAAGACGGCGATCAACGCGCCGTACGGGATGATGCTGATCACCGGTCCGACCGGCTCCGGCAAGTCGACGACGCTCTATTCGTGCGTGAAGGAGCTGTACTCGGAAGAGATCAACTTCGTCACGGTCGAGGACCCGGTCGAGTACCAGCTCGAAGGCATCAACCAGGTGCCGGTCAATCCGAAGCGCGGCGTCACGTTCGCCGGCGCGCTGCGCTCGATCCTGCGTCAGGACCCCGACATCATCCTGATCGGTGAGATCCGCGACGCCGAGACCGTCGAGATCGCGGTGAAGGCCGCGCTCACCGGTCACCTCGTGTTGTCGACGCTGCACACGAACGACGCGCCGTCGGCGATCACGCGCATGATCGACATGGGCCTCGACCCGTTCCTCGTCGCTTCGTCGGTCGTGCTCGTGTCGGCGCAGCGCCTCATGCGCGGCTTGTGCAAGGCTTGCAAGGAACCGATCACGGTGCCGGCGGAGCGCTTGCTCGCGCTCGGCTTCAAGCCCGAAGAGATCGAAGGCGCCCAGCTGTTCCGTCCGGTCGGCTGCGTGCGCTGCCACCAGGGATACAAGGGCCGCTTCGCGATCCTCGAGACGCTGCTCGTCAGCGATCCGATCCGCATGTTGATCCTGAACGGCAAGTCCGCGATCGACATCAAGAAGCAGGCGATCGACGAGGGCATGGTCACGCTGCGTCGCTGCGCGATCCTGCGCGCGCTCGCCGGCAAGACGTCGCTCGAAGAAGTCGTGGCCGTGACCATGTCCGACGACCAGTCGGGCGGCGCGCACGACGACGCCATCGAAACACCCGCCTCCAGCACCGCTCCGTCCAGCACCGAAGGTGACGCGACATGAAGAGCTTCAAGTACTCCGCCAAGAATCCCGAGGGCAAGACGATCTCCGGCAAGGTCAGCGCCGAAGGTCGCGAGGACGCGGTCGGCGAGTTGCGCAAGCGCAACCTGACGATCCTCGAGGTCAAGGAAGTCGGCGGCGGCATGTCCGGCTTCGCTGCGCGTGCGGTGCGCCCGGGCAAGCCGCGCAAGAACGAAGAGCTCGTCGTCTTCACGCGTCAGCTCGCGACGATGATCACGTCCGGCATCACGCTGCTCGAGGCCGTCGAGATCCTCCACGAACAGGCCGAGTCGCCGCCGTTCAAGGCGACGCTGCGCATGGTCTGCGAGGACCTGCGCACGGGCTCCGACCTGTCGAAGTCGCTCGCTCGGCATCCGCGCGTGTTCACCGACCTGTTCGTCAACATGGTCAAGGCCGGCGAAGTGTCGGGTCAGATCGACGACATCCTCGTCCGTCTCGCCGACTACCTCGAAGCGGCGCAGAAGCTGAAGCGCGAGATCAAGGCCGCGATGACGTACCCGGTCATCTCGCTGTTCCTCGTCATCGGCATCACCGCGTTCCTGATGATCTCGATCGTGCCGCAGTTCGGCCCGATCTTCCAATCGCTCGAGATCGAACTCCCCGGCCTGACGAAGTTCATCCTCGGCATGTCCGACGCGGTGCGGAACAACGGCCTGCTGGTGCTCGCCGGCATGTTCGCGTTCGTCGCGATGATCGTCATGGCGAAGCGCACGCAGAAGGGCGCCTACGCGTGGGACGTCATCGTGCTGAAGTTCCCGATCTTCGGCCCGCTGTTCCGCAAGGTCGCGCTGGCGCGCTTCGCGCGGACGTTCGCGACGCTGATCAAGTCCGGCGTGCCGATCCTCGGCTGCCTCGACATCGTGTCCGAGACGTCCGGCAACAAGGTCGTCAGCAAGGCCGTGCTCGGCGCGAAGGACAACGTCCGCGAGGGCTTGTCGCTGTCGGAGCCGCTGACGCGTTCACCGGTGTTCCCGCCGATGGTCACGCGCATGATCGCGATCGGCGAGAAGTCGGGCGCGATCGAGCACCTGCTCGAGAAGATCGCCGAGTTCTACGACGAGCAGGTCTCCGCGCAGGTGAAGTCGCTGACCTCGTTGATCGAGCCGTTGCTGATCGCCGTGATGGGCGTGTTCGTCGGCACGATCGTGCTCGCCGTGTTCCTGCCGATCTTCAAGATCCAGGAGAAGCTCGCCGGTGGTCACTGAAACGATGCGGCGTCCGCCGTCTCCGACGCTGTCGGCGCCCGTGCAGCCGCTGGTCCGCAAGCAGCGCGACGTGCCGCGCATGATCGCGTGGTCGGCGACCGTGCTGGTGTCGTCCGCGCTGCTGTGGGGCGGGTTCGTCTGGAAGCCGCGGCCCGACGTCGCGGTGTTGATGTCGTGCGCCGAGATGGAAGTGAAGCTCGGTCTGTTCGACGTCGCGTACGCGAGCCTCAGCGAAGCGCTCGAGCGTGAGCCCGAACATCCGTACGCGAATCTGCTGATGGGTCACGTGCTGCAACAGCGGCGCGAGTTCCGCAGCGCGCTCGACCATCTGTTGAAGGGCAAGAGCGCGATCGAACAGACCGGCAACCCCGCCTTCATGACCGACTGGCTGGTCAACGTCGGTTTCCTGCGCCTCGCGTGTCGAGATTTTCGCGGAGCGGAACAGGTCGCGAACGACGTGTTTTCAAGAGATCCGAAACGTGCATCGGCGTACGTGCTTCAAGCCTTCAGCCGACTGGGTGCTCGGGACGAAATTGGATATCGACGCGCGATCGCAAAGGCGTACGCGCTGGATCCCGGGGACATCGCATTCCGGATGGACCGAGATCTGGTGACCACGGCGATGCCGTGGGCGCACGCCGTCGAGATCCGCGGGGGTTGGGACACGTTGTCCTCGCCCTGATTCCAGAGAAAACAACCGGTGAGTCGGGCAACACCTCTCTCCGGAACTTCGTTCGAGGACGCAAAGCACCCATGAAGCACAACAAGGGTTTCACCCTCATCGAACTCATGATCGTGGTCGCGATCATCGCGATCATCGCATCGATCGCCATTCCGAACCTGCTGTCGGCTCGCTTGAACGCGAACGAGTCGGCCGCGATCTCGACGTTGCGTAACGTCGTGTCGGCGCAGGCTCAGGTCCAGGCGCAGGCCGCGGTCGACGTCGACGGTGACGGCATCGGTGAGCACGGCTTCTTCGCCGAACTCGCCGGTACGGTCAACGTCCGTGGTACGGCGGCTCCGCTGACGCCCGCGATCCTGTCGGGCTCGCTCGGTGCGGTCGACGCGGCCGGCTACGTCAACAAGGCCGGTTACTACTTCGCGATGTTCCTGCCGGCCGCCGCGGGTGCGCCGACGCTGGAAGCGGGCGGCGGTGGTGACCCCGGTGGTCTCGACGACGACCTCTGCGAGAACACCTGGGCCTGCTACGCGTGGCCGGTCAACCGTGCGAACACGGGTAACCGTTCGTTCATGGTCAACCAGTCGGGCGACCTGCTGCAGACCAACGGTGCGGTCCTCGCGTACGACGGCACGACGACCTCGCCGGCTGGCGACGCGGCGTTCCAGGCGGCCGACATGACCGGTCCGCTCGCGATCGGCGCCGGCGCCGGTGCGCAAGACGGCAACACGTGGGTGCCGGTCAACTGAGTTCTCGCGCCTGAGGCCATGCCCGTGGCCGATGGCTCCCACACGAACGAGGGCTCGCTGGCATCCGGCGAGCCCTCGTTTCCGTTTCACGAGTCCTCGTCTCGTCCGTCGTCGCCTCTCCCCCCAACTCCCGAGGTTCCGATGCGCATCGCGTTCCGCCGTCCCGTCCCCGCCCGCGGGTTCACGCTGATCGAGCTGATGATCGTGGTCGCGATCATCGCGATCATCGCCGCGGTGGCGCTGCCGAACTTGTTGTCGTCGCGCCTGAGCGCGAACGAGTCCGCCGCGATCTCGACGCTGCGCACGATCCTGTCGGCGCAGGCGCAAGCCCAGAGCCGCGTCGCCGTCGACGTCGATGGCGACGGCCACGGCGAGTTCCTGTACCTCGCGGAACTGTCCGGTGGCGTCGTGTTGCGCGGCATGCCGACGCCGCTCGATCCGGCGGCGATCTCGGTGTCGATCGGCACCGTGTCGAACGCTGCCGCGAGCAAGTCCGGATACCACTTCGCGATCCACCTGCCGGCGGCCGGTGGTGCGCCGGAGCCCGAGGACGCGACCGGCGGCAAAGCCGCGGCGGGCGCGGTCGATGCCGATCTCGCCGAGAACTTCTGGGTCTGCTACGCGTGGCCGACGTCGTACGGCACGTCGGGGCGACGAGCGTTCTGCATCAACCAGTCGGGCGATCTACTGCAGTCGAACAACGCGACGCAGCAATACGAAGGAACCGGCGCGAGCTCGCCGGCCGCCGACGCCGCGTTCGTCGACGCGGGTGACCTGACGTCCGAGCTGTCGATCGCCGGCAATCCGGGTCCGCCGCAGGACGGCGGCGCGTGGGTGCCGTTGAACTGAAAACTGAAGTTGAGATGACGAGCGGTCGGTGACTCGCGTCGTACCGACGCGTCACTTCGCGGGCGCGGTGCCGCCGTTCGCGTAGTGGTCTTGCAAGTTCTTCACGAGCTGCTGCAGCGGGTCCTGCGGCGCCATCGTCGACTTGAGCTGCTCGAGGAACGGCAGCACGTCCTTGCCGAGCGCGCGATTCAGCGAATGGATCGCTTTGCCGCGCAGCGCTCCGTGGACTTCGCCGCGCGCCACTTCCTTCAGCGCGTCGATGCCGATCGAATCCCGGTAGATCCCGAGCGAGCCGAGGCAGAAGAACCGCACGGTCTGGTCGACGTCGACGTCCTTCGCGAGCTGCGCCAGGATCGGCACCGCGCGAGGATCCGGGTCGACTTCGAAGAACCGCGCGATGTCCTCGCGGTGCTGGAACTCGCTCGTCGTGTCGCCGAGGATCTCGACGAGCTTCTCGATCACCGCGTCCCGATGCGACTTCAGCGCGAGGCGTGCACCGATCAGCCGAACGCCGGACGCGAACGACGGATCCGCGAACACGTCGAGCGCGAGTTGTTCGGCCGCGGGTGACGCCGCGTCGCCGCGCTCGATGATCGGGCGGACGACGTACTCGAGCAGGCGGGACTGCGCGCGCGTGTCGGCCGTGGAATGCAGACTCGCGCCGATCGAGTCGATCGACTCGACGCCGCGTGCGCGCAACACGTCTTCGATCCGAGCGCGCTCCTTCTCGATGGGCTCGCGTTGCAGAGGATCGAACTCGTAGCGAGCGTGCATCTCGTGCAGTTCGATGACCTTCTCGACCAATTGCGAAGTCGTGAGCTTGGTCGGGTCGGCGACGACTCCCGTCGCGTCGTCCTGAGGAGCCGGGTTCGCCGCGCCGCCGATGCCGTCGCGCGCGAGTCCATCGATCATCCGCGTCATGCGGTCGACCTGCTGCTTCAGCTCGAAGCGAGTCTGGCTGATGTCGTCGGCGAGGTCGTCGATCGTCGTGGGGCCGTCGTCCTCCTCGTATTCGCCGTCTTCCGACGATTGCCGCCGGTCGTGCAGGACCTGCATCGTCAGCAATCCGACGGTCGCGAGTTGAAGGACGATCATCAGGGCGGCG
>JAEUIB010000225.1 GCA_016795255.1 Planctomycetota bacterium | reverse complement strand
CGAGTTCGCGTCGCAGGTCTTCGCGTTCTACGCGTTCAAGGGCGAAGCCGGCTCGGTCAGTGAGCGCGCCACCGCGATGCTGCGCTCGCTCGATCCGTGCCTCGCGCTCGGGTTGTTCGGCGTCGCGTTCGCGATCGTCGGCGGACGAGCTCGCGCGGCGCGCCCGTTCGCGGCGCTGCTCGCGCTATGGACCCTGCACTACCTGTTCGTGTCGCCGTCGTTCTGGGACCACAACGCGATCGACCTCGCGCTGCCGGCGTCCGCGCTCGCGGCGTTCGCGATCCGCGCGATCGCGCAGCGCCGCCGCCGCGTCCTCGCGCTCGCGGCGTGCGTCGTCGCTGTGGTCGTCGGCGCACGCGGCGTCGCGGTGGACCGACCCGCGTGGTTCCCGCACGGGTTCGGCGGCGGAGTCGACGTCGCCGCGCTCGACACCGTCGCCGCGAAGATCAAAACGGCCGGCCGCCCGGATCAGTGGGTCGTCACGGCGACGCCGCTGCATGCGCTCGTGGCCGACCGCCGGCCGCTCGTGTCCGACTTCGAACTCGAGCCCGTCGCGCGCGGCGTGCTGCTCGAACTCCGCCGCTACGGGATCCGCGCCGCGTTCGCGCGCAAGGACGAAGGCGTGCTGCTCGGCGTCCCGATCGCGCAGCGCGTGCCGGCGCCGCCGGGCTCGCTGTTCGCCCAGCGCATCTTCGGCAACGCCCTGCATCACGTGTTGCCGCGCATGCTGGACGCGATCGATCGCGGCGAGGTCGCCGCCGTCCACCTGCCCGCCGGCTTGCCCGGGCTCGCCGAACGCCTCGGGGCACAGGGCTACACCCTCGCCGACGTCAACCTTTGGGTGGCCGACGGGCGCTAGGAATCCGTCCCGTCGAGACTCGGACCTTCGAGCCCACCCCCACCTCGATCGCGTTCGAGATGGACGCAGCCGCCCCTGGCCCGATCCCAACCGCGACGCGGGGCGATAGGATCCGCGCCATGATCCCTCGTGAAATCGCGCAAGCCCGTGAGCGCCGGATGCTCGAGCCCTACGCCCTGTTCTCGGGCGATTCGCGCGGCCGGCGCCACGACGAGCCCGACGACGAGTTCCGCACGTGCTGGCAGCGCGACCGCGATCGGGTGATCCACTCCACGGCGTTCCGCCGGCTCGAATACAAGACGCAGGTCTTCGCGAACCACGAGGGCGACTACTACCGCACGCGCCTGACGCACTCGCTCGAGGTCGCGCAGATCGCGCGTTCGGTGGCCCACGCGCTCGGGTTGAACGAGGGCTTCGTCGAGTGCTTGTCGCTCGCGCACGACCTCGGGCATCCGCCGTTCGGCCACGCCGGCGGTGAAGCACTGCACGCGAAGATGGCCGACCACGGCGGGTTCGAGCACAACGTCCAAGGCTTGCGCATCGTCGATCGCCTCGAGCAGCGCTACCCCGACTTCCCCGGACTGAACCTGACGTTCGAAGTCCGCGAAGCGATCCTGAAGCACGGCCCGACCGGTCCCGACGCGAAGTCCCCCGAGTTCACGCCGATGCGGCCGCCGGCGCTCGAGACGCAGCTCGTCGACCTCGCCGACTTCGCGGCGTACCAGCACCACGATCTCGACGACGGGCTGCGCAGCGGGATGCTGCAGCTCGAACCGATGGCGCGCGAAGTGAAGCTCGTCGGCGAAGCGCTCGCCGCGGCCCGCGAACGCCATCCCGCGGCGCAAGGCCGGACGCTGCATCGCCTCGTGGTCGGCTCGGTCGTCAAGCGCTCGATCGTCGACTTGATCCGGACCTCCGGCGCGCGGCTCGCCGACGCCGCGCCCGCCGATTCGGACGCCGCGCGCGCGTTGCGCGGCCTGATCGCGTTCTCGCCCGAGATCGCCGCCGCGCAGGACGAGCTGCACGATTGGCTGTTCACGCACTTCTACCGGCACGGACACGTCGTGCGGATGATGGAGAAGGCGAAGCGCCTGTTGTCCGAGATGTTCGACGTCTACGTCGACGCGCCCGAGCTGCTGCCGCAGAACTTCCAGGAGTGGGTCGAGCGCGAAGGCACGCACCGTGCGGTCTGCGACTACCTGGCCGGCATGACCGATCGATTCGCGGAGAAGGACTGGCGCGACCTGTTCTTCCCGTCGGGCCGCTGACCGTCCCATGAGCCAGCATCCGCACGCCGACGAAGCCGCCAAGGAGAACGCGCTGCGCCTCGAGCGCTGCGAGCAGGCGCTCGGCTACCGCTTCACCGACCGCTCGTTGCTCGAGCTCGCGCTGACGCATTCCAGCCTGCGCGACCCGTGGACCGAATCGAACGAGCGCCTCGAGTACCTCGGCGACGCGGTCGTCGGTCTGGTCGTCTCCGAGCACCTGTTCTGCGCGCATCCGAAGTCGCAGGAAGGCGAGCTGACGCGGCTGCGTTCGCTGATCGTGTCGCGCGATTCGCTGGCGAACGTCGCTAAGGAACTCGATCTGCGCGCGTTCCTGCGCGTCGGCAAGGGCATGAAGCACGGCAAGAACCTGCCGCCCTCGCTGTTGACGAACACCGTCGAAGCGTTGATCGGCGCGATCTACCTCGACGCCGGTTTCGAGTCGGCGCGCGCCGTCGTGCTGTCGTGGCTCGAGAACCACATCCTGAAAGCGCAACGCAAACGCGCGATCGAGAACTTCAAGGCCGAGTTCCAGCACCTCGCGCAGGTCCGCACCGGCAAGACGCCGACGTACGCGCTCGTCGAATGCATCGGTCCGGACCACAAGAAGAAGTTCATCGTGAAGGCACGACTGCAAGATCGTGAGTTCCCCGCCGGCAGCGGATCGTCGAAGAAGCAGGCCGAACAGCGCGCGGCCAAGGAAGCGCTGAAGCTGTTCCGCGCCGAAACGAGTGGCGATGTCCCGACTGCCGATCCCACCGCTCCCTGAACCGGCGCGCGCGTTCCTCGAGCGAGGACGCGCGCGGCGGATCGCGCTCGGCGGTGTCTACGGCTCGATGAAGGCGCTGCTGCTCGCCGAGGCCGCCGCCGCCGGCCCGGTGTTCGCGATCGTCCCCGACGTGGTCGAGGCCGAGGCGATCGAGGACGACCTCCGCGCGTTCGCGACCGGCGTCGAGCCGCTCGTGTTCAAGCCCGCCGATCAGGAGAGCCAAGACAGTCCCGAGGCTCGCTCGGAAGCGTCGGAGCGCCTCGCGCAGTTGCTGCGTCTGCGTGATCCGAAGCGC
>JAEUIB010000206.1 GCA_016795255.1 Planctomycetota bacterium | reverse complement strand
CACCGAGCGCGTCGAGGACGAAGTGCGCCACTCGTTCCCGCGCGCGCGCGTCGCGCGCATGGACTCGGACACGATGAAGGCGCGAGGCGCGCACGAGGCCGTGCTCGCGGCGTTCCGCGAGCGCAAGGTCGACGTGCTCGTCGGCACGCAGATGATCGCGAAGGGGCTCGACTTCCCCGACGTGACGTTGGTCGGCGTCGTGTCGGCCGACACGACGCTGATGATCCCGGACTACCGAGCCGCGGAGCGGACGGTCTCGCAGCTCGCGCAGGTCGCGGGGCGTGCCGGCCGCTCGGACAAGGGCGGCGTCGTGCTCGTCCAGACGCGCAACCCCGACCACTTCGCGGTGCGCCTCGCGTTGGCGCACGACTACGAGACGTTCGCGCGCTACGAGATCGACGCGCGGCGCAAGGACGGCTACCCACCGTTCGGTCACCTCGCGCGCGTCGTCGTCCAGGGGCCGAAGGAAGACGAGGCGGATCGTGCGGCGACGCATCTGCGCGATCGTCTCGGCGAGTGGTGCGCCGACGACACCGTCGAGATCCTCGGCCCGGCGCCGGCGCCGATCGCGAAGATCAACGAGCAGTTCCGCTTCCACGTGATCGCGAAGTCGAAGTACCGCAGCGGCATCACGCGCTTCGTTCGCGTCGTGCGCACCGAGCCCAGGCCGCAGGGCCACGTCCGCGTGCTGCTCGACGTCGATCCTTGGGGAATGCTCTGACCGCCGCGTGCTCGCCGTTCTCGCCGATTCCGACGCGTGCGGTGGGAATCCTCCACAGCCGCTGAACGCTGGACCGTTCGGTGACACCTCATTCGGGGCAGTCGACGCGCGGTTCCACCCGAGTTCGGGTGAGTGAGGGCGGGAGAACCCGTCGTCGAGGGCTGGACACGCGGCCCCGGGTTTGCGTTCCCGCGATTCGTCGGCGTGTTCGTTCGCGCCAGCTCCACTCTCTCGGAGTCTGCCATGGCCGCTCTCTTGCTCGTTCCCGTGCTCCTTCCGTCGATGCTCTGCATCGCTCCCGGTCGCACGACCCTCCAGGATCCCATCGGGCCGAGCGTGAGCGCCCGTACCGGCCCGATCGAGCTCGCCGACACCAAGGAGAGTTCGGTCCTGCAGATGTATCCCGAACCGATCTACCGCGCGGTCGTCGCTCAGGTGCGCCGTGAACTCGACCCCGAATTGCGGTCGATGCGAACTCCACCCGACGACATTTCCGCGTCGGCGCGCTTCGGTATCAACGTTCGCATCGATGGTCAGGAGCGCCCGTGGGCGTTCGATCCCGACCATGACGGCGGCAAGCGTCTGTGGGTCGATCTCGACGGCGATACCGACCTCGACGACGAGACTCCGATCGAGTTCACGACCGCGGGCGACGACGAAGTCGCGGTGCTCGAGCACACGTTCACGGGAAAGGCAGGTGACGAGAGCGTCGAGTTCTCGATCACGTTGCGATTCAAGGTCGGGCGGCTCGACATTCCCGGCATGACCGAATCGGAGGAAGTCCTGTTCCTGAGCGAACAACAGGTTCGACGAGGCGAACTCCACGTCGGGAACACGGACATCGCGTTCGCACTGGTCGGGACCGGAGGTGTCTTCGACTCCGAATACGACGAGGTCTACTTCGATCTCGATGCCGACGGCACGTTCGATTTCGAGGATCGCTCGACGACGGAGCGGCATGCGGTGAAGGAGGGTGCCGTCACGATCGGCGAGCGGAGCTTCTCGTTCGCCGTCGATCGCTACGGCCGGACGCTGACCCTGACGCCGCTCGCGGAGAAACTCCCGGAACGCATCGTCCTCGAGCCCGGAGCGCCGTTTCCGGCGCTCAGCGGGAAGGGGCTCGACGGCACGTCCATCGACGTGGCGAAGCTCTCGGGGAAGTTCGTTCTCGTCGACTTCTGGGAGATGGGATGCGCCCCGTGCGTTGCGGAGCTGCCGAACCTCAAACGGCTCTACGAACGCTTCAAGGATCGCGGATTCGAAATCGTCGGCGTCTCACGCGACGGCGAACGCGAAGCCGAGTTCCGTGAATTCGTCGCGAAGCAGGAGCTGCCGTGGCCGCAGATCCTCGAGCCTCGCGAGGGTGGCACGAACCTCACGAAGTTCCGTGTGTCCGCGTTCCCGACCACGTATCTCGTCGGGCCGGATGGGACATTGCTGATGGAGAACCTGCGCGGCGAAGAGTTGCTCCCGGTGCTCGAGCAGATGGTGCGCTGACAGAAACGACTTCGATCCGGTTCGATCAGTGATCGGCCCGGCGGCTCTCGTCGCGATACGCGTCGCGGAACGGTACGCCGGCCTTCGCGCGCTCGAGCGCGCGCGCGGTCGCAGCGAGCTTCGGGTCGGACGCGGCCTCGCGCAGGCGATCCTCGTTCCACTCCATGCGGTCGAGGAGGCGTGCGACGAGCGGCAACATCGCCGCGATGCGATCGTGCGCGCGGAACAGCGGGCCCTTCAGCAACTGGAAATCGCGGTGGTAGCCCGACGGCAGATCGCGCGTGACCTCGCGCACCTGATCCCGGTCGCCGACGACTTGGCGCGCGTGGGCGCGCAGCAGCTCGATGACGTCGGGATTGCGCTTCTGCGGCATCATCGACGAGCCGGTCGTCAGTTCGACCGGCAGCCGCGCGAACGCGAACTCGTCGGTCGTGAACAACCAGAGGTCGGCGGCGAGTCGGCCGATCACGAGCGCGATCGTCTCGAGCGCGGTGACGTACGCGAGTTCGGCGCGCCCGCGCGTGAGTTGGACGTGCGTGACGGGCTCGTCCGCGGACTCGAATCCGAGGCGCTCCGCGACGAACGCTCGATCGAGGGCGATCGGCACGCCGTACCCGGCGCCCGAACCGAGGGGACAGAAGCGGACGCGCCGCTGAGCGAGTTCGAGGTCGTCGGTGCAGTCGGAGAACGCTCGGGCATGCGCGAGTGCGAAGTCGCCGATCGACGACGGCATCGCGCGTCGCAGATGCGTGTAGCCGGGCAGCGGGATCGATCCCGCGCGCGCCGCGAGGTCGTTCGCCGAGCGCACGACCGAAAGCAGCGTCTCCTGCGTCGCGGTGATCGCATCGCGCAACCACAGTCGGACGTCGACGGTCACTTGTTCGTTGCGCGAGCGTCCCGTGTGCAGCTTCTTGCCCGCGTCGCCGGTCCGTTCGATCAACCGACGTTCGACCGCGGAATGGACGTCCTCGTCGCTCGGCAGCACCGTGAACGTGCCGGCGCGGAACTCGTCCTGGATCGAACGCAGCCCGCCTCGGATCGCTTCGGCTTCGGCCGCAGTCACGAGGCCGACGCGCTCGAGTCCGTCGACGTGCGCGAGACTGCCGCGGACGTCGTGCTCCACCAAGCGGCGATCGAGCAACCAGTCGTCGCCGATCGTGAACGCGAGCATCTGCGCATCGATCGCGTCGCCGCGATCCCAGATCGGCTTGGACGAACTCATCGCGAGGCCTCCGCGGACGCGCTCGCGGCGAGCGCATCGAGCATCGCCGGAGCGACGGCGGTGTAGAACGCGACGCCGGCGTCGACTTCGTCGCGCAGCACGAACTCGTCGGGCGTGTGCGAGCGGGCCGACAGGCCGGGGCCGCACTTCACGCCGGGGACGCCTTGCAGCAATGCGAGGTCGGACAGCGTTCGCGACGCGATCGAGTGGGACTTGCCCGCGGCGCGCAGCGCGGCGCGAACGATCGGATGGTCGTCGGCGGTTTCGAACGCGAGCAGTCGCTTCGAGCGAATCGTGACGTCGGCGTGGGGCAGCAGCGACGCCAGTGCGGAGCGCACGTCGTCCGCGCTGGTGTTCGGCGACAGACGTGCGTCGAAGACCGCGTTCGCGACGTCCGGCACGACGTTGTGGCGTTCGCCGGCGGAGAGTTGCGTCGCGACGACGGTCGTCCGACCGAGGCGCGCGTGCGGAGCTCCGACCCCGATGACCGGATCGAGGCCTGCCATGTCGCGAGCCGCGAGCAACAGCGCGTTCGAATGTTCGACCTGCCCCGCGTTCGCCGCGTGGCACGACTTGCCGCGCCACGTGGCCGCCAGCACCGACAGGCCGCCTTGCGCCGAAACGACCTCGAGTCCGGTCGGCTCGCCGCAGACGCACGCGTCGGGCAGCCCGAGCGCGGCGATCGCGGCCGCGGCGCCGGAGTTGTTCGTCTCTTCGCACGCGGTCAGCACGACGTCGACTCCGCCGCGCAGCGGCTTGCCCGCCAACGCGAACAACGCGGTGAGCATCGTCGCAGCGCTGATCTTCGCGTCGTTCGCGCCGCGGCCGTACAGCACGTCGCCATCCCAAACGTCGCGCAGCGGCTCGCGCGTCCAGCCCGATCCGACCGGCACGGTGTCGAGATGCGACATCAGCCACACACGCGGCCGAGCCTCGGGCGCGAGGCGCGCGACCACGGTGTCGCCGATCCGCACGACGTCGATGCCGCGCTCGGCGACCCACGACTGCACGGCGTCGGCGAGCGCGCGCTCGTCGCCCGATGGGCTCGAACACGCGACCATCCGCGCGAGCAAGTCGTGGGCGCCGTGCGTCGTCATGCTTCGTCGGTCGCCGCGGCGAGCGTCGCGATCGGTTCCGGCGCGCGTTCGGGCTCACGCGTGACCAGCGTGCCCGAGCCGTGCGTCGTGTAGAGCTCGACGAGCAGCGCCTCCGGATCGAGCCCGGACACGACGTGGACGCGCAGCACGCCGCGATCGAGCGCGGCGCGGATCGCCTGCGCCTTCACGCGCATGCCACCTTCGAACGATCCGGCGGCCTCGAGATCCGCGAGCTCCGCGAGCGACAGCGCCGACACCAGCGAACCCGGATCCGTCACCGAACGCAGGATGCCCGGCGCGCTGGTCACGAGCACGAGCTTCGACGCGCCGAGGGCTCCGGCGAGCGCGGCGGCGGCCAAGTCCGCGTTGATGTTCAGCGAGCCGCCGGCGCCGTCGCTGGCGATCGGCGCGATCACCGGCACGCGGCCGGCGTCGAGCATCGTGACGATCGTCGACACGTCGACCGTCGTCAGGTCGCCGACCTCGCCGAAATCGACGAGCCCTTGCGACGTCTTCATCGGAGCGCGTCGTCGTGCGACCAACGCACCGCACGAACCGGCGACGACGCCGATCGCGGGCGCGCCCTGCTCGAGCAACGCCGCCGACAGGTCGCCGTTCAGCTCGCCCGCCATCGCGAGGCGCAACGCGCGCAGCGCGACGGCACTCGTCACGCGACGACCGTCGATCATGCGCGGCTCTTCGCCGAGCATCCGTTGCAGTTGATCGATCTGCGGCCCGCCGCCGTGGACGACGACGACGCGCGCGCCGAGGGCGTGCACGACGGCGATCTGGCGCGCGAGCTGCTTCAACAGCGCGGGCTTCGCGATGGTCGCGCCGCCGGCCTTGACGACGATGACGCGGTCCTTGTGCATGCGCACGTACGGAGCGGCCTTGAACAGTTCCTTCATCGCGCAACCTCCACGGAGCGCACGCCGCCCGAGACTTCGGAGCGAGGTGCGGGGGATGACATCGAACCACCGACGGCGTCGAGCGCGGCGGCCAGCAGGGCGGCGCGCTCGGGCTTCAGCGTCAGAGCGGGGCACAGGCGCAGCACGCTCGGGTCGTCGCACGTGCCGACGAGCACGCCCTCGCGCAACAGCGCGTCGCGGACCGGCTTCGCGGTGAGACCCGGCTTCAGCTCGAGCCCGAGCAGCAGGCCGGCGCCGCGCACGCGGGCGACCGGCCCTCGCAGGCCGGCTTCGCACAGAGCGGCCGACGCGGCACGGACGTTGTCGAGGAATCCGGGAGCCGCGATCGCGCGCGAGACTTCCGCCGCGAGCGCGAGCGGCAACGGACCGCCGCCGAACGTCGAGCCGAACAGCGGCCCCGGGACCCGCGTCGCCCACGCCGCGGTCGCGACGGTGAGGCCGAGCGGGATGCCGCCGGCCGCGCCCTTCGCGGTCGTGAAGAAGTCGGGCGTGACGCCGAAGTGTTGCGACGCCCACGGCGTGCCGAGGCGGCCGTTGCCGGTTTGGACCTCGTCGAAGATCAGCGCGGCGCCGGTCGCGTCGCATGCTTCGCGCAGCGCCTCGAGGAATCCCGCCGGCGGATCGACGACGCCCGCGAGCGATTGGATCGGCTCGAGGATGACGGCGGCGACGCGCTCGGTGATCGCGGCGCGCGCGGCGACGACGTCACCGAACGGCACGCGGACGACGTGGAACGGCGTGAACGGCGAAGCCTTCTTCGTCGTGTCGGTCACCGCTGCGGCGGCGGCCGTGCGGCCATGGAATGCGCCGGAGAACGCGACGACGGTATCGCGCCCGGTCGCGTACAGCGCGGCCTTCAACGCGTTCTCGTTCGCCTCGGCACCACTGTTCGAACAGAACACGTGCCAGTCGCCGGGCGGCAGGTTCGCTTCGAACGCGCGCAGGAACGCGTGCCGCGGCGCGTGGTCGATCAGGTTCGTCACGAACGCGAGCTCGTTCCACTGGCGCGTCAGCGTCGCGCCGAGCGTCGCATCGCCGGCGCCGAGCGACAGCACGCAGTGGCCGCCGTACAGGTCGAGGATGCGACGGCCGTCTCGGAGGATCAGCGTGTCGCCTTCGGCCCGCACGACGTCGAGCGGCAGACGGACGTAGGCATTCCATTCGGTGAGCGTCATCCCGTGACTCCCAAGCCGCACCGCGGCAGACCGGCGGCTTCGTCGAAGCCGAGCATCAGGTTCAAACACTGCAGCGCCTGGCCCGATCCCCCCTTCACGATGTTGTCGAGCGTCAGGCACACCGTGAGCGTCGCGCCGCGGACCGCGAGTCCGAGACTCGCGCGATTCGACCCGACGACGCGCCGCAGATCGGGCGCGCCGTCGCCCAGGAACTCGACGAACGGCTCGTTCGCGTAGCACGTGGCGTACGTCGTCGTCGCTTTGGCTTCGTCGACGCCGGCGCGCAGCGGCAGGAACGCGGTCAGGTGGATGCCGCGCACGAACGGACCCGAGTGCGGCACGAACGCGATCGCCGCCGAACGCGCGGTCGTGGTCGACAGCGTCTGGCGCAACTCGGCCTCGTGGCGATGGCCCTTCAGCGCGTAGGCCCACAAGTTGCCGGCGCGATGGGGGTGGTGCGTGTTCGGCGCGGGCTTCGCGCCGCTGCCGGACGATCCGGTGATGCCCGACAGCACCAACGGCCGCGACGCGTCGATCAGGCCCGCGGCCGCGATCGGCCACACCGCGAGCTGCATCGCCGTCGCGAAGCAACCGGCCGCCGCGGCGCGGCGAGCGCCGCGGATCGCGACGCGCTGCAATTCGGGCAGTCCGTAGACGAACTCGTGCAGCCCTTCCGGATCGGCGTGGGCTTCGCCGTACGTCGCGTGATGCTCGTCGGGATCGCGCAGGCGATAGTCCGCCGCGAGATCGACGACGACGACGTTCGCGTCGACTCCGCGTTCGCGCAGTCGCGTGCGCAACGCCAGCCAATGCCGCGCGGACTCGCCGTGCGGCAACGCATAGGCGACGGCGACGGTGCCCGAGCTCGCGAGCTCGAGCACGCGCTCGTTCGCGACGTCGAACGTCACGGCGACCGGCGCGACCGCCAAGTGCGGATGAGCCGCGGACAGCGATCCGCCGTCGCGCGTCGCCGCCGCCGCGAGTTCGAGTCCGGGATGCGCGTCGAGCAGCCGAAGGAGTTCGCCGCCGAGCAGACCGGAGGCGCCGAACAACACCAGCGGCGTCTTCATCGATGACCCGCGTGCAGCGCGGCTCCGTTCGTCGCGACCACCGACGACGTCGTCGACGCGATGTGGGCTTCGAGCGTCTGCACGAGGCTCGCGCCGTCGCGCAGCGCGTTCCACGCCGGCGTCTCGAGTCGTTCGCGGCAGAACCGCTGACCGGTGATCGTGTCGGTGACGCGACCGCAGATCGCCGCGGCGGACAGCCCGTAGCGATCACGCAGAATCTGTCGTCCACCCCACGCGCCGACCGGATCCTGCGCGCACAGCACGATCGCCGTCAGCGACGAGCGGAACGCGGGATCGTCGAGCAGCGCGTGCACACCGTACGTGCCGAGCAGACCGTCGCCGAGTTCGAGGACGATCACGTCGGGCTCGCCGTCCGCAAGGTGCGCGAGCAGCGCTTTGCCGGTGGGAGCTGCGGTCTTCTCGCTGGTCGTGACGACGCCGAAGTCGGTGAAGACGAGCGCCGGCTCGGCGCCACTGTCCTTCATCTGCAACACGTCACGGCGCAGCGAGACACCGGTGAGCTTGCCGGCCGCGACGCGGCGGCCCGCGCGCGCGAGTTCACCGATGATCACGCACGCCGCCGTGGTCTTGCCGGCGTCCATGCACGTGCCGACGAGCGCGATGACCGGCGGCAGCGCCCCGCCGAGTTCGAGCGGCGGCAACGCGGCGCGCGCGACGTTCGCCGGCACGCCGACGCGCGTGCCGACGTACGGGAACTCGAGCACGCTGCCGAGGACTTCGACGCGGAACGGTTCGCCGACGCCGGGCGCGGCCTGCGCGCCCGCGCCGATGACGCCACCCAGGTTCAGCACGTTGAGTTCGTCGCCGGGCTTCACGGCTTCCGGCACGTAGCCCGAGAAGCCGTACAGCGCGTCGCGATGGCCGAGCGCACCGGCGATGACGTCGCCGGGGTAGAGCTGGACCATGCGCCCGTGCACGTCCTCGAGCGTGTTGTACATGGTCTTCGCGTTCTTCACGCGCGCGGCCACGACGGTGCCTTCGACCGCGGGGATCTCGTCGCCGAGCACCGCGTTCTTCTCGAGACCGAGACGCAACGTGACGGACGCGATCTTGTCGATCTGGACTCGCCTCATGACGACCCTCCTGCTTCCGCGAGGCGATGCAGCCGGCCCGGCTCGGCGAGGAGCCGAGCGAGACCGACGGCGGCCCGCGGGTCCGAACGACTGGACGCGCGTTCGCCGTAACGGGCGTCGGACGCGGCCATCATCGAATGCGGCGACGACACGCCCTCGACGAGGGCGCGACCGTGCGCGAGGTTGACGCGGACGTCGCCGGTCACGCGCTGCTGGCTCGACAGGAAGAACGCTTCGAGGTCGCGCTGCAGCGGATCGTGGAACAGGCCCTGGTGGACGCGCTTGCCGTACACCTCGCCGAGGTGGTCCTTCCAGAAGCGCTGGTCCTCGGTCAGCACGAGCTTCTCGAGTTCGCGGTGCGCGGCGATCAGCACTTCGGCGGCCGGAGCTTCGAACGCGATGCGGCCCTTGATGCCGAGCACCGTGTCGCCGAGGTGGTAGCCACGGCCGACGCCGAGCGCTCCGGCTTCGACGTTCAGCGTTTCGATGAGCTCGACCGGCGACAGCGTGCGTCCGTCGAGCGAGACCGGCACGCCACCTTCGAAGCGCACGCGGATCGTCCGGGCGCGCGGCGCGTCGAACGCGCCCTTCGTCCACTGCCAGGCGTCTTCGGGCAGCGGGTCGTCGCTGGTCGACATCTCGCCGCCGCCGATCGTCAGGCCCCACAGACCTTGGTTGACCGAATAGCGACCGCCCGACGGCGGCAGCGGGAACCCGGCCTGCGTGAGGTAGTCGCGCTCCGTGCCACGCTCGAGGCCGAGGTCGCGGACCGGCGCGATCACCTGCAGATGAGGTGCGATCGTCGCCAGTGCGGCCTCGAACCGGACCTGGTCGTTGCCCGCGGCGGTGCAGCCGTGCGCGATCGCGTCGAACCCGCGCTCGAGCGCGACGCGCGCCAGCACTTCGGCCTGCAAGCCGCGCTCGGCGCCGACCGACAGCGGATAGACCGCGCCGCGGCGCACGTTCGCGGCGATCAGGAAGCGCAACACTCGATCGAAGAGTTCGGCACGCGCGTCGACGATCAGCGTGTCCACCGCGCCGAGCGCCTGCGCGCGTGCCGTCATCTCCGACCGTTCTCGCGGTGTGAAACCACCGCAGTCGACTGTCAATGCGGTGACCGCGGCGCGCTGCTCGCGCGTCAGCCAGGCCACCAGGAAGGAAGTGTCGAGACCGCCCGAGTATCCGAGGAGAACGCGCACGTCAGACTCCTTCCACGAGTTCGCGGACGATGCGGCGCATGCGTTGCGCGGCCGCGTCGGTTCCGAGGGCGACGAGCACCGTGTCGTCGCCGGCGACCGTTCCGACGAGGCCTTCGAAGCCGTCGTCGGCGAGCTGGTCGATCGCGCGGCCCACCGCCGAACCGGCGCCGGGCTCGCAGAACACCACGACGAATCGCGAGGCCGGCTCCGCGCCGCGCAACAGCGGCTTCAGTTGATCGAGCGGCGTGACGCGCTCGGGCAGCACCGCGACGTACGCGCCGCCGCTCTTGCCGACCTTCAGCGCGGCGAGGTCCCGCGAGATCATGGGCTGCGACACACGGAAGCCCTTCTTCGCCAGAGCGGAGCGCAGCTCCTTCTGGCTCTTGATCTCACGATCGTTCAACAGGCTGAGGATCGCGCGTCGCCGCGCATGGGTCTTGGTCATCGCGGCGCGAAGAATAGATATGCGCTCGCGCCGCGCTACGGCGAATCTTTATGCGCATACTCCGCGACCGTGCGAATACCGCATGGAAGCCCGCGAAACCGCCGTTTCGACGCGTTCCGTCAGGTTTCGGCGGCCTTGTCGAGCTCGATCTGCAATTCCAAATACGTGCGGTCGTTGATCGCCCCGCGGTCGCGCAACGCCAGCAGGGCCGCCGACTGCGATTCCAGGACGGCGCGCTTGACGTCCTGGCTGACGTCGTGACGACGCTGCGCGAGTTCCTGCTCGGCCGCGTCCTTCTCTTCGAGGGCTTGCAGTTGGTCGACCATCGCGTGACGCAGGTGGTGGACCGCGATCGGGCACAGCGTCTCGGTGCAGAACGCGTCGAGCCGCGCGATGCCGGCGCGCAGCAGGTCGATGCGCGCGAGGCGGACTTCGTGTTCACCCTGCGCGTCGGCTGGGATGCGCAGGCCGTCGATCATCGGCTTCAGCGTCAAACCCTGGACGAGCAGGGTCGCCGCGATCGTGACGAGCGTGCAGAACTCGACGACGCCGCGACCGGGGAACGGCGAGCCGTCGGGCATGAACTGCGGGATCGACAACGCGGCGGCGAGCGACACGGCTCCGCGCATGCCGCACCAGCCGGTCAGCAGGACGGCTTGCCACGACGGAAAGCCGCCCTCGCGCTCGCGCAGGCTGGGGCTCCACAGCAGCGGCAGGTACGAGCCGGGGAAGACCCAGACGAGGCGCGTCGCGATGACCGCGAACGCGACGAGCAGCGCGCCGATCAGGCAATGCGGCTCGTCCGCCTGTTGTTCGGTCAGCAGGCGCGGCACGGTCAGCCCGATGTAGAGGAAGCAGAAGCCGTTCAGCAGCGCGGTGATCAGCTCCCAGGCGCTGTACAGCCGGACGCGACTCTCGGCCGGGATCTGATGGATGCGCCAAGCGACGAAGAACCCGGACGTGACGACGGCGAGCACGCCGGAGGCGCCGACGCGGTCGGACGCGACGTAGCTCGCGTAAGGCGCGACCAGCGACAGCGCGAACAGCGCCGTGGTGTCGCGGACTTTCTGGTTGAGCCACGCGATCGAAAGTCCGGCGATCAGACCGATCGCGATGCCGCCGCCGGCGACCAACGTGAACTGCCAGACGACGGCCGATGCTTCGAACGCGCCGGAGAGCGCGACGGCCACGCCGATCTGGACGCCGACGAGGCCGGTCGCGTCGTTGACGAGGCTCTCGCCGCCGAGGATCGCCGTCGCGCGGCGCGGGATGCGCAGGCGCTCGAGGATCGACTGCGCGGCGACGGTGTCGGTGGGCGAGACGACGGCACCGAGGATGAAGCACGCGGCCCAAGGAAGCTCGGGGAACATCTGCTTCGTCACGAGGCCGACGACGACGATGGTCGCCGCGACGAGCCCGACCGCGAGCATCGTGATCGGCCGGATCCACCGCTTGAAGTCGACCCACGACGTGTTGAACGCGTCGGCGTAGAGCAGCGGCGGGAGGAAGAAGAGCAGGATCAGGCTGGGCGCGAGCTCGAGGCGCGGCATGCCGGGGAGGAACGCGACGCCGAGTCCGACGAGCACGAGCGCGATCGGCGGCGGAACCCAAAGCCGCGGAGCGGCGATCGAAACGACGCCGACCAGCGTGAGGAGGAGCAACAGAGTGAGCAGGGCGTCGTGCATCGCGGTGGGGAGCGTAGCGGGCGCTGCGCTGGGCTGCAGCCCGCTCGGGCTGCACGCGAGCCGGGGGCCGCAGGCCCCCGGGCCCCACTCCACACGAGGCCGAAGGCCGTACCTCCATCTTGCACCTCACGTGAGGTGGGGGCTCCGCCCCCACGCCCCCTCGTTCGACCGCTTCGCG
>JAEUIB010000180.1 GCA_016795255.1 Planctomycetota bacterium | reverse complement strand
AGAAGCGCGAGAACTTCTTCGCCCAGTTCTCGACCGACCAGGACACGCTGCTCGCGATGTACCCGGAGATGGAGATCGTCGCCGGCGACTACGAGAAGTTCCGGCTGAACCGCAACTCCTGCATCATCGGTGAGGCTCTCGTGAAGTCGTACGGGTTCAAACTCGGCGACAAGGTCCCGTTGATCGGGACGTTCATCCAACGCCTCGATGGTCAACCGTGGGAGTTCGAAGTCGCGGCGGTCTACCGCAGCAAGGCGGGCACGCTCGATTCCGGCACGCTGTTCTTCCACCACGAGTTCCTGAAGAAGGCACGCGAAGAGAAGCTCTGCACCGGGGAAGAGGGCGTCAACACCTACGTCGTGAAGGTCGCCGACGACAACGACCCGATCACCGTCGCGTCCCGCATCGACGCGCTGTTCGAGAACGGACCGCAGAAGGTCCAGACGACGACCGAGGCCGAGTTCAACGCGCAGTTCGTGTCGATGATCGGCAACATCCCGTTCTTCCTGTCGGCGATCGGTTCGGGCGTGTTGTTCGCGATCGTCATGGCGGTCGTCAACACGATGCTGATGGCGGCGCGCGAACAGACGCGAGCGGTCGGCATCCTGAAGGCGCTCGGGTTCACCAGCACGACGGTGTTCCTCGTGTTCCTCCTGCAGTCGGTCACGCTGTCCCTGCTCGGCGGCGGCGCGGGCGTCGCGCTGGCGCTCTGGACGTCCGACACGTTCCGCGACGTGCTCGGCACGACGTTCCCGAACTACGTGGTGTCGCACGACACGGTCGTGGTCGGCCTGGTCGTGACCGTGGTGGTCGGGCTGATCGCCGGGCTCGTGCCCGCGTTGAAGTTGGCGAAGTTGAATCCCGTGAACGCCCTGCGGGCGGAGCAGTGACATGGCGCTGGTCCCGCTGACCTACAACCTCCGCAGTCTGATCCAGCGGCGCACGTCGACGTTCCTGACCGCGCTCGCGCTAGGCGCCACCGTCGCGACGGTCGCCGGCGTGCTCGCGCTGCAGCAGGGCTTCGAGACGCTGTTCACGAAGGCCGGCCGCGACGACGTCGTCGTGTTCCTGCGCAAGGGCGCCGCGTCCGAAGGCGAGAGCGCGTTCACGCGCGACGACACGCGCTACATCGTGAACTCGATCACCGAGATCGCGAAGGACTCCGCCGGCAAGCCGATCGCCGCGGTCGAGTCGTTCCTCGCACTGCGTCGCCGGAAGATGGACGGCGGCGAGACCAACGTCCCGGTGCGCGGCGTGTCGCCGATGAGCTTCGACCTGATGGGCGATCGACTGAAGATCACGAACGGTCGCACGTTCCAGCCGGGCAGCGACGAAGTGATCGTCGGCGCGAAACTCGCGGGCCGGATCCAGAACACGCTGGTCGGCGACACGATCGTGTTCAACATGACGCCGTTCAAAGTCGTCGGCATCTTCACGAACGACGGTCCGGCGGCTTCCGAGATCTGGGGCGACGTCGAGCGCATCATCGAGGCGCTCGACCGGCCGCTGTTCAACCGTGTGATCGCGAAGCTCGCGGACGACTCGCCCGAAGCGCTGGAGGCGTTCGACGCGAAGATGCAGGCCGACGTGCAGTCGCCGTGCGAAGTGAAGACCGAGGCCGAGTACCTCGCGGGCCTCACCGGCATGTTGTCAGGCTTGCTGCAGTTCGTCGGCTCGATCCTCGGCTTCGTCATGGGCATCGCCGCGGTGTTCACGGCGACGAACACGATGCTGTCGGCGATCGCGTCACGCACGCACGAGATCGGCATCCTGCTCGCGACCGGCTTCCGGCCGATCCCGATCTTCCTGAGCTTCATGTTCGAGTCGCTGGTGCTCGGCGTGATCGGCGGCGTCATCGGCTGTTTGCTGGTGCTGCCGGTGAACGGCATCGAGACCGGCACCAGCAACTTCGCGACGTTCACCGAGGTGGCGTTCGCGTTCAAGATCACGCCGCACGTGCTGTCGTCGGCGGTGATGTTCTCGCTGGTGCTCGGCTTGCTCGCAGGAGCATCGCCGGCGTGGAAGGCCGCGAGGATGAAGCCGACCGAGGCGCTGCGCCGGAGCTGACGTCGCGCCCGATCCTGCGCGCGGGTCAGCCCGCGCGCAGGACGTCAGGCGGTGCGCAGTCGGCTCGCCTCGTCGAACAGCTCGGTCCAATGCGATTCCTTGCGCGCGGGTGACGCCGCGCCGAACTGGAACCGCAGCACCGCGTCGGCGAGTTCGATCGCGTCGCGGCCCTGCGCCCGCGCCAGCCTGGCCCGTGCGAGCAACACTCGCGCCTGCCCGTGCTGAGCGCGGTTCCCGCAGCCGTCGAGCCCGAACGCGATCTCGAACTGCCCGTGAGCGTCGACCAGCATCGCGTCGTCGGCCGTCGTCGCGCCGAGCGCGAGCAGCGTCTCCGCGAGCAGCACGCGAGCTTCGTAGTGCGATGCGTCCGTCCCGACCGCGCGGCGCGCCCGCTCCAGACCGCGAAGCAGCGCGGTCGACGCGGCCTCGCGCGGCGCGCGCCGCGCGAACGCGAGGTCGATCTTCTCGGCGAGGACGAGCGCGCCGAGGTCGTTCGGCAACAGCGCGAGCGCCGAGTCGATCGAGCGCCGCGCGGAGTCGTCGCGGCCGTGCTCGAGGTCCCACTCCGCCCACGCCACGTAGGCGTCGAAGAAGCTGCGACGGATCCGCGTCGCCTCGGCGTAGCTGGCGGTCGGATCGCGGCCGGCCCAGCGTTCGGCGTCGCCCTTCAGCTTCCAGACTTCGTCGAGATCGGGATCGAGCGCGAGCAACGCCTCGCAGCGCGCGATCGCCTCGTCGAAGTCGTCCTCGGCCAACGCGGCGACCGCATCGGCGAACTTCGTCTGCCACGCGGGCAGGTCCGGGTTCGCACGGGCGGCCTCGCGGAACGCCGCCGCGGCGAGGTCGAGTCGCGCGCGCGCCTCGTCCAGCGAATCGCGGACGCCGATCGGACTCAAGTGGCGTCGCGCGGCGCGGTGATCGCGCAGATGCATCGCGAGGTAGAGGCGGCCGAGCTCGAAGAACGCGCTCGGCACGTTCGCCATGCGGTCGATCGCCCGCTCGACGTCGTCGACCGCTTCGTCGAGCCGCCCCATCCGGAACGACGCCAGCCCGCGCCAGTACCGCGCCCACGCCGCGTCCGGATGCCGGCGCACGATCGCGGTCATGCGCGCGCGCAGGCGCTCGAGCGGTGGCCACAGTCGTTCGAGGTCGCGCGACACGCGATACAGGTTGACGTCCCACGCCGCGAGTTCGCGCGCTTCGTCGACGCCGAACGCCGGCTCGGCCGGAGCGGCGACCGCCGCGACGTCGCGCTCGCGCCGGACGACCGTGCGGAACCACGCCGTCGCTTCCGCGCCGCCTTCCGCGCCGTCGCCCGCCGCGAGGTACCGCTCGAGCGCGAGACCGAGCTCGTGCATGCTCGCGTACCGCTCGGCCGGATCCTTCGCGAGACAGCGCATCGTGATCGCGTCGAGCGCGCGCGGCACCGCCGGCGCCAGCGATCGCGGCGGCGGCGGTTCGTCATGCAGCACCGCGTGCAGCACGTCGACGAGCGTCGCGCCTTCGAACGGCCAGCGCCCGCACAGCTTGAAGTACAGCGTCGCGCCGAGCGCGTAGACGTCGGTCCGCGCGTCGACGGCGTGCGGTTCGCCGCGCGCCTGTTCCGGAGCCATCGCCGCCGGCGTGCCGACGAGCTGGCCGTGCAACGACAACGTCGAGCCGTTGCCGCCGAACAGATCGAGCGCGACGCCGAAGTCGGTCAGCTTCGGCTGCCCGAAGCGGTCGAGCAGGATGTTCGCGGGCTTGATGTCGCGGTGGACGATGCCGTGCGCGTGAGCGATCGCCAGTGCGGCCGCGACGTCGCCGATCACGCGCGCGAGCGCACGCGGCGACAGCGTCGCGGCCTGCAGATTGCCGCCGTCGACGTACTCCATGACGATGTACGCGGCCGCGTCGTGTTCCGGCGTCGCCGGCAGTTCGCCGAGCGCGTGGATCTCGACGATCGCCGGGCTCTTCAATCGCGCCGTGAAGCGCGCTTCGCGGCGGAAGCGCTCGAGGAGTCCGGGGCCGCGCGCGTGGAGGTACTTGATCGCGACATCGCGCTCGAGGCCTTCGTCGCGCGCGAGCCACACCGTGCCCGCGCCGCCCGACCCGAGCTTGCGGACGAGGCGCGTCCGCGGCGGCGCCGGCGGCACGAGGTCCGCCCACGCGTCGTCCCCGCCGAAGAAGTTCGCGCCTACGAGCGCGCGTGCCAAGTCCCGCGATGGTTCCACGATGGTCCTCGTCGCTCCGCCGGCGCGTCCCGTCACCGGAGAGCGCGCCGACTGTAGTCTGCTCGCCATGTTCCCCACCACCATCTGGACGATGATCCGCGACGCCGGAGCCCGCGACGAACCGGCCCGCACCGACGTCGCGACGCGGTACCGCGAGCCCGTGCTGCGCTTCCTGCGCGCGAAGGGTGTTCCGGCCGCGGAGGTCGACGACGTCGTCCAGGACGTGTTCCTTCGGCTGTTCAGCGGCGACGCGCTCGGCAAAGCCGATCGCACGAAGGGCCGATTCCGCGCGTACCTGTTGACGATCGCGCGGCGCGTCGCGATCGACCACTTGCGCAGGAAGCGACCGACGGCGCCGCTCGCCGACGATCTCGAGGACACCGATCAGGATCCCGCGTTCGACGAGCCGTTCGCGCTCGACGTTCTGGCGCGTGCGCTCGACGCGCTGAAGCAGGAGTACGCGGCGTCCCACGCGGTGCTGGAACGCCACATCGCCGGCCAGACGGTCGATCGCGCGGAGCTCTGGGTCGCGCGCAAGCGACTCGTGAAGAAGGTGCGCCACGAGGTCGCGATGACGTGCGATTCGACCGACGCGATCGAGGACGAGCTGCGGATCCTCGGGCGATACCTGGCAGCCTCGAAAGCCTCCGCGGGGGACGACGATCAGTCGTCGCCGAGGTAGCCGAGCTGCTGGAGCTGTTCGCGCGATTGCTCGGTCATCGCCGCGGCCGCGCCGGCTCCGCGGATGCGCTCCAGCGAATCGGCGAACGCTTCGATCCTGGCGCGAGCGCGAGCCGCCGCCGCGGGATCCGCGGGCGCGAGGTCGTTCGCCTCGCCGGGGTCGGTCGTCAGCTCGAACCACTGCAGCGTCGCGTCGATGCCGGCGCGGCGGCGCAGGATCAACTTCGAGCGCTCGGTCCGCAGCATGAAGTGGACGAAGTCGCGATCGTCGGTGCGCGCGAAGCTCGGGCGCGGCGGCAGTTCGTTCCCCGTCATCAGCGGCAGCACGCTGCGCCCGTCGTGCGGCCACGTCGTCGCGCCGCCGCCGAGGTCGAACCACTCGCGCAGCGTCGGCGCGAGGTCGACCAGGCTCACCGCGTCGGCGACGCGACGCGGCGGCAGTCCCGGCGCGGCGATCAGCCACGGCACGCGCACGAGTTCCTCGTGCAGCGCGTGGCCGTGACCGATCGAACCGTGTTCACCGAGCTCCTCGCCGTGGTCGGAGAACACGACCAGCACCAGCGGCCGCGGTGAGCTGCGCTTGGCGCGGGCCGCCAGCAATTCGGCGAGCAGGTCGTCGGCGACGCGCGCGGCCGCGGCGTACGACAGCCGCGCGATCCGCGTCGCGCGTCGACGTTCGTCGTCGGTGCGGGCGCGCAACAGCCCCTCGAGCAGCGCCATGACGGCGCCGGCTTGCATCGCTTCGATCTCGTC
>JAEUIB010000172.1 GCA_016795255.1 Planctomycetota bacterium | reverse complement strand
CGGATCGATGCCGTTCGCGATCGTCTCGACGTTGTCGATGCCGTTGTCGCGCAGCGCGCGCTCCATCTCCGCCGACACCGCGACGAGACGCGACACGTAGCGCTTGAAATGCCAGCGGATGAACGGATTGCGGAACGGGTTGTAGCGCAGCCGCGCGCACGGAATGCAGCGCGGCATCGGCGCCTTGAACGACAGCGGCGGGTCGTCGGGGCGCAGCGACTCGTCCATGAAGCAGAACATCTTCTGGAAGCAGAACGGCATCACGTCGTGGACGGTCAGCACCACCGGCACGCCGCGCGCGCGGGCGAGCTTCAGCGCGCGATACGACAGATGGATGTGCAGGTTGTGGAAGTGCACGACGTCCGGACGGACCTCGTCGAGCACGCGCGCGAACGGCGCCAGCGCCGAGCGATTCCACAGGCTGACCCACGAGCGGAAGCGCAGCGGGTACGGCTTGGTCTCGAACAGATGGACGCGCAGTCCCGAGTCCTCGACGAACTCACGCGCCTCACCCGGCCGCTGCACGGTCGCGACGAAATGGACCTCGTGGCCGTGCGGGATCAGCGCCCGCGCCATGGCGGTGGCGACGCCGGCGGCGGAGGAAGGTCCGTACAGGTCGTTGGCGACGAGGATGCGCATGCGGCGGCGCGCGAGGCTCCGGGTTCGAAGTCGGGAACACTACCCCACGCCTCGGGTCGGTGCACGGCGCGCGTGGGATGCAACGGAACGGCCCTCGCATTCCGTGCGGAACACGAGGGCCGTTCCTCGGCTCGAAGCGGCTTCAGATGTCCATCTTGCCGGCGCCGACCAGTTCGCCCTTCTCGGGCTTCTTGGCCATGCCGAGCGCGCGCTTCAAGCGCGCCGAACCTTCGTCGGGGTTCTCGATGTAGTACTGGAACCGCGCGGCCCAGCGCTTCGCGCGCTGCGGCGCCGAGTTGTACCAGCGCTCGTAGTCCGAGACCATCTGACGACGAATGCGGTTCAGCGACTCGTTGTCGAAGTGCTCGTGGATGTACGGCGAGCGCTCCGAGTCGACGTATTCGGTGAACACGAGCTTCGGATCGATGCGGTCCTTGTACATCGAGAACGACTCGGTCGCGGTCAGCGGGTTGAACAACGACGCGCGGATCAGGTCCGGCATCGCGAGCCGCATCACGCGCTCGGTCTCACGGATGTCCTCGATGGTCTCGTTCGGCGTGCCGACGATCAGGAAGACCTTCGACCAGATGCCGGCGCGGCGCACCGTGCGGATCGCTTCGACGATCTTGTACGCCTTGCAGTCCTTCTTCAGCGTGTCGAGCGAACGCTGCGAACCGGTTTCGACGCCGAAGTACAGGCGACGGCAACCGGCGAGCCGCATCTTCACGGCCATCTCGTAGTCGATCATGTCGACGCGCGTCTCGCAGGCCCAGTTGAGCTTGAGGCCGCGCTTGATGATCTCGTCGCAGATCGCGTAGACGCGCTTCTTCTGGCACGTGAACAGCTCGTCGATGAACAGCACGTTGCCGGGCTGGTAGTCCTGCACGATCTTCTCGAGCTCGTCGACGATGTTCTGCGTCGAGCGCGTGCGGAAGCCGCGACCCGTGAGTTCCTTCTGGCAGTAGATGCAGCGGAACGGGCAGCCACGGCTCGTGAAGATGTAGAACAGCCGCTCGCGGTTCAGCGCCGTGTAGCGCTCGAACGGCAGCATGTCCCACGCCGGGAACGGGATCGAGTCGAGCTTGTTGCCCGGGATCAGTGGACGGTCGGGCGTGACGATCTTCTCGCCCTTCTCGTCGAAGAACGACAGGCCGAGGATCTCCTTCAGCGCCGTCTTGTCGTCGAAGTGCTGGATCACCGGCACGATCGCGTCCTCGGCCTCGCCGCGGACGACGACGTCGAACCAGCCCGAGTCGAGGAACGTGTGCGCGTCGACGGTCGCGTGCGGGCCGCCCATCATCACGCGCTTGCCGAGCTTCTTCGCGTACTCGCCCCAACGCACCGCGCGGCCGACGTGCGGCGTCAGCGCCGACAGGCCGATGATGTCGTTGCGCTCGATCGCGGCCTTGACCTCTTCCTCGGTCGACACGCGCTCGTCGAGGCATTCGACCGGCAGGCCGGCCTCACGCACGATGGCGCCCAGGTAGATGATGCCGAGGGGCATCGCGATGTAGTCGTCGTCCTGCCCAGGCGGGGTGACGTACATCAGAAGCGTCTTCTTCATCGCGCTCGCTCTCCAGAACCGAGGTGCAGATCGAAGAACTGGACCGCGCTCGCAGGCCCACCACGGGGAGCCCATCGCATCGAGTCGCGTATCCGGAAAGGGGTCAAGGAGATAGCTCGGTATCGGCAGCACGCGAGGAAATCTTGGACTCCTCGCCGGATGGCCGAACCCACCCGTCTCGACGGACCCTGCGTAAGAAGCGCACGATCACGACGATGTGGATGAACAGCAGCAACTGGCACCCGGACAGCGCGAGAGCTCCGCCCTCGGCACCGTACCGCGTGATCAGAACATACCCCATGGGGACGACGACGGTGAAGAACAGGCTGAGATTCAGCTTCACCAGCGTCCCTAACTGCTTGGTGTAAATGTAGAAAGGATCGATCACGACCGCCGCACCCAGCGACAGGTGGCCGATCGCCATGTAGAAGGTCATCCGGATCGCGTCGTCGTACTCCGGCCCGTACAGCAGGTGCAGCAGCCAGGGGGCGATCGCGACGAACACGGCGGTCAGGACGACGAAGAACACCCCGGCGACCAGCGCGATCCGCAGCAGGTCCTTCGCGAACCGGCCCATGTCGTTCTCGGTCTTGCTGAGCCGGAAGCCCATGGCCGGCAGCAGGTTCTTGCCGAGCCCCCCGAGCAGGCTCTGCAGTGCCCAGATGTACCGGTAGGCGACCGAGAAATGGCCGGTCGCCGTCGGCCCGGCGACGAAGCCGATCGCGCTCATCGTCAGGTTGCGGATCAGTTCGCCCATGTTCTTCGACACGGCGATCAGCGTGCCCTGCGAGTACAGGGATCCGGTCTGCGCGTGGGGCAAGGCCCGGATCACGTCGCGCAGCGCCGGCGGCGCGTCGTGCCGGTCCGCGTTGACGCGCGTCAGCGCGTACATCCGCAACCCGAGCAACGAGGCCAGCACGCCCGAGATCAGGTAGACGACGATGACGCCGATGATGTCGAGCCCGGCCAGCACGGCGTCCATCAGCAGCAGCACGCGCAGGATGCCGCACGCGTTGTCGTACAGCACGTAGTCGGCCATGCGCCGCGCGCCTTGCAGCACGACGAGCACGAAGCCGTTCAGCAACTGCAGCGGCCCGAGCAGGCACAACAGCCACGCGCCGACGCCGATGTCGCGGTCGTCGTACGCGACGACGCAGAACCACGGCAGCAGGCTCCCCACCACCATGATCACGACGCCCATGACGACGAACGACTTCAGGTACGCGGCCAGCGAGCGGATCTTGCCGTCCTCGTCGCCGCGGCCGACCGCCTGCGCGTAGCTCGAGATCGCCGCGGTCGTCACGCCGATGTTGGCGAGGAAGTAGACGATGCCGTACAGCGCGAACGCGGTGTTGTAGCGGCCGAAGTCCTTCGCCCCCATGCCGCGCGCGAGCAGCACCGACGTCACGACGTACGTCGCCATCGTCACGGCCATGCCGGCTTGCAGGATGATCGTGTCGCGGACGAACTTCCCGCCGGCCGCCTTCTTCAGGCGCGAGCCGATCGTCGCGGAGTTCGTTGCGGAGTTCGTCGCGGGCGACGCGTCGTCGATCGTGTCGTTCATCGGGAGTTCATCACGTTCGGCACGTTCGGCACGTTCGGTGCGTTCGGTGCGTTCGGCTTGCGGAGCACCGCGGAATACAGGTCGAGGATCTGGTCGCCGGCGTGATCCCAGTCGAGCGAACGCGCGAACGCCGCACCGGCTCGACCGAGGCGCTCGCGCAGTGCGGCGTCGCGCAGCAACGCGTCGAGAGCGCGACCGACTCCGGCGACGTCGCCCTTCTCGGCCAGGAATCCCGTCTCGCCGTCACGGATCGCATCCTGCGCGCCGCTGTCCTTGATTCCGACGGTCGGCACGTTGCAGATGTTCGCCTCGAGGAAGACCAGGCCGAACGCCTCGAATCCGCCCTCGGAACTCGTCACCGGCGTCAGCAGGAACACGTCGGCGTGCGCGAGCAGCGCGAGCTTCTCGTCCTCCGACACGAGCCCGACGAAATGGACGCGGGACTCGCAGCCGGCCGCGCGGATCTCGGCGCGACGCGCCTCGAAGTACGGATCGCCGTCCACCGTGCGCCCGACGATCACCAGATCGACGTCCGGATGCCGCGCCGCGATCGACAGGAACGCCGGGATCGACAGGTGATGACCCTTGCGCTCCTTCAGTTCGCCGATCGTCAGCACGTAGCGACGCGGAGCCTTCGGGGACCGCGGCAGCGATCGCGCGCCTTCGAATTGTTCGGGGTCGACGCCGTAGTGGACGACCCGGGAGTTCGGCAAGTCGCAGACCGCGCGCAGTCGCTCGAGCGCGAAGCCGCTGCCCATCAGCACCGCGTCCGCGCGCTGGTACGCCGAACGGATCAGGCGCCGGTGGCCGGCGTAGCGGAACGGCGCGACCGAGTACGTCCCGTGCCCCGAGACGATCACCGGCTTGCCCGCGGAGCGCGCCGCGTTCACCGCGAGCAGTGCGTGCGGGTAGTCGGACAGGCAGTGGACGACGTCGGCCTCGCGGGCGGCGGCGCGGATCCGCGGCATGCGCAGCACGTACTCGAGCGCGAACTTCGGCCAGCCCATGTAGAGGAAGTAGTCGGGCGGCAGCGCCACCTCGACCTCGACCGACGACGGAACCCGTTCCGAAACGCCGCGATGCTTCCGCGCCAGCAGCACGCGCACCTGGGAGCAGTGCGGCGCGACGCGGCGGAGGATCTCGGTGCCGTAACGACCGACGCCATCGACGTCGGACAGCGAATGGGAGAGAGCGAGCAGCTTCACGCAGGGGGATCCGGGGCGAAGCGCGCGACTGTAAACGACGCGGCCCGCGGACGCACCCGCGCGTTCCGCGCCCGCGTGCAAGTCATCGGTCGCGCAGGCGCCACAACGTGAGCTTGGGTCCGGTGCGCTCGACGGTCCAGATCGCGCGCCACGCGATGTCGGGATCCATTGGCAGCCGAGCTTCGAACGCGCGCTCGTCGCGATCCGGGGTGAGTTCCGCGAGTTTTTCCCCGCGACGCGCCATGACGTCGTCCAGCGCCGAGTTGCGCGGCGCTCCCGGCGCTCGGTCCACCATCACGACGTGACGGATCGCGTTCTCGTCGAGGAACGACTCGATCGGCTTCTCCGGATCCCCCGGCGTCTTCCACTCCCACCACTGCCGCGGCCACACCGACGCGAACTGGTAGAAGCGCTCGAGCGGCACGACGGCGTACGGCGGGCGATCGGCCGTTCGCGGCGCGAGTCCGGCCGCTTCGCGCTGCTCGGCGCGCGACGCCCACTGCCACGGGCCCGACAACAACGTCAGCGCATCGGCCGAGAACCGCAGGGGCGGGCCGTAGCCCTCGACGGCGATCCGCGATTCGGGCGGCACGTGCTGCGCGACGGTGCGCAGGAACTCGACGCGCGTGTCCTCGCGCGTCATCAGCCAGTCGAGGCGCAGCACGCCGACCAGCGGCGCCGCCAGCAACGCGCACGCGAGCACGCGCCCCGGGACGGTCGTCCACAGCCGGCGCACGGCAACGGCGGCGAGCAGCGCGAGGAACGGCACCGCGGTCACGAGGTAGCGCGTGTGCGTACCCGAATAGAACAGGAACAACACGAGCACGGCGGCGGGGTACAGCAGCAGCGCGAACGCGACGCCGCGCTCGCGCAAGCGACGCCCACCGGCCACGAGGCCGAGCGCCGCGAGCACGAGCACCGCGGGCGCGGCGCCGGCGAAGCCGACCGCGGTCTCGCGCACGCGGTCGAAGCCGAAGGCATCGAGCGCGACGCCCTGGCCGCCGAAGTTGACGGTCTCCGCGTCCTTCTCCGCCGCCTCGCTGACGCCGACGCGCGCATCGCTGCCACGCAGCAGGTACGGATGGCCGAGCAACACGACCGTGACGCCGAACGCGGCCGCCGCGAGCGCTCCGCGCGTGAACACGGAGCCGACGCCGTCCTTGCGCGCGCGACCGAGGATCGCACCGGCCGGCAACAGCACGGCCAACATGCCCGCTTGATGGACCGCCCCGGCGAGCCCGGTCGCGATGCCGATCCACACCGCTCGTTTGC
>JAEUIB010000164.1 GCA_016795255.1 Planctomycetota bacterium | reverse complement strand
GTAGCGGCGGATCGGTGACGTGAAGTGCGTGTAGCACTCCTTCGCCAAGCCGAAGTGTCCGATCGGGTCGGTCGCGTAGCGCGCGCGCTGCATCGACTTCAAGAAGCCGAAGCGCAGTGCCGCGCCGGCGGGCACGTCGGTGAGCCGGGACAGCAAGTCCTGGATCGCCGCGCGGTCGCGCAGATCGCCGCACGGCACGCGAGCGCGAAGGACTTCGGAGCGATAGTCCGCGAGCCGCGCGGGATCGGGCGACTCATGGACGCGATGCAGCGTCGGACGACGCGCGCGGATCAGTTCGGTCGCCGCGGCCTCGTTGGCGAGGAGCATGAACTCCTCGATCAATTGGTGCGACGCGTCGTGTTGCGTGCGGTCGATGTGCGTGACGTGACCGCGCGCGTCGACGTGGATCTTGGTTTCGGGGACGTCGAGTTCGAGCGCTCCGTTGCGGAAGCGGCGCGCACGGATGCGCTGCGCGAGCGTATGCGCGTCGTGCAGCATGCGCTCGATCGCGTCGCGCGGGACGCCGTCGATCGCGACGCTCGCCTCTTCGTACGTGAAGCGGCGCTGCGAGTGGATCACCGCGTCGTAGAAGCGCGCGTTCGCGACCGTGCCGTCGTTCCGCAGCGTGAACTCGACGCATTGCGTCAAGCGATCCTGGCGCGGCACCAGCGAGCACAGTCCGTTGCTCAGCGATTCGGGCAGCATCGGGATCACGCGATCGACGAGGTACGTCGAGTTCCCGCGTCGCTTGGCTTCGACGTCGAGCGCGGAGCCCGGCTTCACGTAGTGCCCGACGTCGGCGACGTGGACCCACAGCGTCCAGCCGTTCTTGCCGTCCTTGCGCAGGCAGAACGCGTCGTCGAAGTCGCGCGCGTCCTTCGGATCGATCGTGATCACCGGATGCTGGCGGCAATCGACGCGGCCCTCGAGGTCGCGCGGAGTCACCGTCTTGCCGAACGCGCGAGCGGCGCGTTCGACGGCGGGCGGGAACTCGAGTGCGAGCTGATGCTGACGCACGACGCACAGCGTGTCGACGCCGGCCGCGTCGGGCGAACCGAGGATCTCGACCACGCGGCCGAAGATCGCGGTCGCGCGCGGATCGACGTCGTCGAGCTCGACGACGACCTTGTCGCCGACGTTCGCGCGGCGGTCGCCGCAGATCGGCTCGGCGACGCGGATCGCGCGCGGCGCGCACGGATCGTCGGGCATCACGTCGTAGCGCGTTTCGCGCCGACGCAGCGTGCCGACGTGGTGCGTCCGCTTCCGCGTCAGCACGCGCACGACATGCGCGGTGATCGCGTTCGCGGGGAGTCCGGGCTGCGACGCGCTCGTCGGTTCACGACGCACGGCGACGCGGTCGTCGTTCAGCGCGATGCCGGTCTTGCCGGCGGGGATCACGATCGTCGGCAAACCCTCGACTTCGGGATCGAGGAACGCGCGACCTTGCGGCGTGATCTTGATGCGGCCGACGATCAGCGTGTCGGTGGCCGCGCTCGGCGCGGCGGGGCGCGCTCGGGGCGCGCCAGGGTTGTTGCGGTCAGTTCGGCGGGAAACGGAAGAAGGTTGGGAACGGGACGCGGGAACGGTCGGTCGACTCATGAGGGGGAACGGAGGCTGGAGACGGAGTCTCCTGGCGTCGGTCTGGAACTCTTTCGTGGAGGGGAAGGCGCGAGAACGGGCGCGTCGCGTGGGGTCGCGAAGGATCGCGATCGGCGTTTCGTCGTGTCTCGATGAGCTCTTCCCGGGTTCGCCTTCGCTCCGTTCATCGGAGTTCGAGGCGTCGAATCTGAAGCTCTCGTCCGGCGTTCCCTACGTTCAATGAGGAGGGATCAATGAGGAACGGCGTCGGCTTCGCCCGCGGATCCTAGCGGGAAGCTTGACAAGCGCACGCTGGGAAATTTCCGCTGGAAGTACTCGTGCGTCCACTGGTCGACGAACAGCGCGACGCGCTGGCCGCGCGAATCGACGGCGACGCGCATGTCGGACGGGATGGTCTCGACGTCGAATTCGCCGGATTCGATCCAGCGCAGGATCGTCCACGGACCGCGCTCCAGCGTCGACGTCGCGCCGTACTCGGACTCGAGCCGGAACTGCACGACGTCGAACTGCAGCGGGCCGACCGCGCCGAGCAGCGGTCCGCGCTGCGACGAGCCCTCGAGCGTGAACGACTGCACGACGCCTTCTTGCAGCAACTGCTCGAGGCCCTTGCCGAAGCGCTTGTACTGCGCCGGGCTCGTGCTCATCAGCCAGCCGAAACACTCGGGCGCGAACGTCGGGATGCCGTCGAACTTCAGGCTCGCATCGTCCGCGAGCGTGTCGCCGATGTGCAGCCCGTCCTTGCCGACGATGCCGACGACGTCGCCGGCGTAAGCCTCCTCGACCGTCTCGCGCTCGCGGCCGAAGATCTTGTGCGAGCTGGACAACCGCATGCGTTCGCCGGTGCGCGTCAGCACGACCGGCATGTCACGCTGGAACTTGCCCGAGCACACGCGCACGAACGCGATGCGGTCGCGGTGCTTCGGGTCCATGTTGGCCTGGATCTTGAACACGAACGCCGAGAAGCCCGGATCGTTCGGCGCGACCAGCCGTTCCTTCGCGCGGCGCGGCATCGGTCCCGGCGCGAGGTCGACGAACGCGTTCAGCAACAGCTCGACGCCGAAGTTGTTGACCGCGCTGCCGAAGAACACCGGCGTCTGTTCGCCGGCGAGCACCGCGTTCAAGTCGAACTGCGCGCCGGCGCCGTCCAGCAGTTCGAGTTCGCTCGTGACGCGCTCGTGCGTTTCGGCGTCCATGGCCTCGAGGATCGCCGGATCGCGCAAGTCGTGGACTTCGACCGGAGCGCGGTACGCGCCGCCCGGAGTGCGCTCGAAGAAGTGCACCTGCGACGTGCGACGGTCGAGCAAGCCCTTGAACGCCGCGCCGGTGCCGAGCGGCCAATTCATCGGATACGAGTGCAAGCCGAGCACTTCCTCGAGTTCGTCGAGCAGCGCCAGCGGATCGCGCGACGGGCGATCGAGCTTGTTCATGAACGTGAAGATCGGGATGCCGCGGCGGCGGCAGACTTCGAACAATTTGCGCGTCTGGCTCTCGATGCCGTTGCCGGCGTCGATGACCATCACCGCCGCGTCGACCGCGGTCAGCACGCGGTACGTGTCTTCCGAGAAGTCGCGGTGGCCCGGCGTGTCGAGCAGGTTCAGGCAGTGGTCGCGGTACTCGAACTGCAGCACGGTCGAGCTGATCGAGATGCCGCGCTGCTTCTCGAGCTCCATCCAGTCGGACGCCGTCGCGCGCTGGTTCTTGCGCGCGGTGACCGCGCCGGCCAGCGTCAGCGCGCCGCCGTACAGCAGCAGCTTCTCGGTGAGCGTGGTCTTGCCCGCGTCGGGGTGCGAAATGATGGCGAACGTGCGTCGCCGCTGGATCTCGGTTTCGAACATCGCGGGTGGGTTCGGCGGGGGCTGGTGGCGCTTCGGCGCTCGCGCGCTGCGGTAGGGGGTCGAGAACGGGCCAGTCGACCCGTCCCGCGGCGCAGCGTCAACCCATCACTGCCGATGCTCGCACGCGGCCGTCTCGCGGTGCCCACAGCAGTCGGCATTCGTCGCGGCCTCGATGTCCCGCGCCAATGCGGCCGCGGCGGTCGCATCGGGGCCGCCCGAGGCTCGTCGTTGGTGCCGGAGCACGAGCTCCGCCGCGACGTCGAGATCCCGCCGCAGCGCGAGCCGCGCCCGCGCGGCGTCCAACAGCAGGGCCGGCCGCTCGACGTCGAGGTGGACCCGAGGATCGATCAGCGCGTCGAACACGCGCAGAGCTTCTTCGTGGCGTCCCAGCGCCGCATACGCGCGACCGAGCGTGATCGACGCCTCGACCGCACCGTGCCCGTGGTGGGCGACGATCGCGCGGCGCAGCGGCACGATCGCCTGTTCGTGGCGGCCGAGCTGCATCAGCGCCAGCGCCTGGCGCGTCAGCAC
>JAEUIB010000141.1 GCA_016795255.1 Planctomycetota bacterium | reverse complement strand
ACCGCCGACTACTACGACCGTTGCCTCGCGCTCGGCCAGGGGCTCGATCCGAAGGAGCTCGCGAACTTCGTGCTCGGCAGCGTGCTCGCGGTCGCGAACGAACGCGGCATCTCCGCGGCCGACGTCCCGCTGCGTCCGGAGACGCTCGTCGAAGTCGTCCGTCTCGTCGCGGCGAACACCGTGTCGAGCCAGGCCGCGCGCATGAAGCTGCTGCCGGCGATCCTCGAGACCGGCAAGCCGGCTGCGGCGCTGGTCAAGGAGCTCGGCCTCGAGCAGGTTTCCGACCGCGGCGCGATCGAAGCGATCGCCGCCGAAGTGATCGCCGCGAACGCGAAAGCCGTCGGCGAGTACAAGGCCGGCAAGGACAACGCGATCAACGCGCTGGTCGGCAACGTGATGAAGGCGAGCAAGGGCAAGGCGAATCCGAACCTCGCGCGCGAGGTGCTGATCGAGCTGCTGAAGCGCGCCTGATCACGCCGCCGGTGGCGCCACGGATCCCGCGGCCGCCTGCGGCGACGAGGCGACGGACCGCGGCCGCCACAGGATCACGAACGCGACGAACAACAGCGCCGCGGACGCGAGCAGCAGGTTCGGGTAGCCGAAGTACGCGTCGATCGCGCTGCCGATCCACGGCCCGAACGCGAGGCCGAACGTCAGCGCGGAGAACGTCAGCCCGAGCTCACCGCCCCGCCGATCGGCCGAACCTCCGTGCGCGGTCGCGGCGACCGACGCCGGCAGCACGCCGGCGAGGAAGCCGCCGGCGACGAGCCGCCACGCACCGAGCGTCCACGCCGAATGCGTGAACGCTTGCGCCAGCGTCGCGAGCGCACCGCACAGCACGCACGTCAGCAGCACGATGCGCGATCCACGGCGGTCGGCGAGTCGTCCGAACACCGGCAGGAACACCAGCGTCGCGAGCGGTTGCGCCGAGAACACCCACGACGCGATGCGATGCGCCTCGACGCTGATGCCGCCGAGCAGCGTCTCGACGTGCGTCACGAGCGTCGGGTTGACCGACGCCGATGCGGTGCGCACGAGCAGCAACGCGACCAGCAAGCCGCCGATGCCCGGCCGGCGCAGCGCTCGACCGAGCTCGCGCGTCGCGTCCGTGAACATCCGCGTGACGCCGCGCCGCGCGGGGACGACGGGTGCCGCGCGCGGCGGCTCGACGACGAATGCGGCGACGATCGCCGCGCTGAGCGCGGACAACAGCGCGCAGACGAACGCGATCCCGCCGTATCCGATCGCGGGCTCGACGAGGCTCGACAGCCACGGTCCCATCACCGCGCCGGCGAGCACCGACGTCTGCAGCGACCCACCGACGCGCCCTTGCCGATCGAGCGGCGCGAGCACCGACACGAGCGTCAGCGTCGGAGCGACGTAGCCCGAGAACGCGCCCTGCCAGATCCGGAGCACGAGCAATTGCCACGGTGCGCGCGCCAACGCCATCGCGCCGACGAAGATCGTGATCGCGCACAGCGCGCGGATGACCATCCGCTTGCGGCCGACGCGATCGCCGACGGCTCCCCAGAATCCCGACAGCACGGCCGCCATGAACGGGCCGGCGCCGACGATGATGCCGGCCCACAATTCGCAACGCCGCGGATCCGTCTCGCCGAGCTGCCGGACGAACGGCGCGAAGAACGGCAGCAGCGCCATCAGGCCGACGGACGTCAGGAAGTTCGCGATCCACAGCACCCACAGATTGCGCCGCCACGCGGGCCAACGCGTCGCGGGTGCGGGCGCCGACGGCGCGTCGATCACTCCCACTCGATCGTCCCGGGTGGCTTGCTCGTCACGTCGTAGGTGACGCGGTTGATCGCGCGGACCTCGTTCGTGATGCGCGAGGCGACGCGTCCGAGCAGGTCGAACGGCAGCGGCGCGAAGTCGGCCGTCATGAAGTCCTCGGTCGTCACGGCGCGCAGCGCGCAGACGTGGCCGTAGGTGCGGCCGTCGCCTTGGACGCCGACCGACCGCACCGGCAGCAGCACGGCGAATGCTTGCGACGTCTTCTCGTACCAGCCCGCCGCGCGCAGCTCTTCGAGGAAGATCGCGTCGGCCTCGCGCAGCACGTCGAGACGTTCGCGCGTCACTTCGCCGAGGCAGCGCACCGACAAACCGGGGCCCGGGAACGGATGACGCTTCAGCACGGTCTCGGGCAACTCGAGCAGCGCGCCGAGCTGGCGGACTTCGTCCTTGAACAGCTCGCGGAACGGCTCGATCAGCATGAAGCCGAGGTCCTTCGGCAAGCCGCCGACGTTGTGGTGCGTCTTGATCGTGACCGACGGCCCGCCGGTCGCCGACGTCGACTCGATGACGTCCGGATACAGCGTGCCCTGCGCGAGGAACTGCGCGCCGGCGCAGCGCTTCGCCTCGTCCTTGAACACGTCGATGAATCGATGGCCGATCTTCTTGCGCTTGTGCTCGGGATCGACGACGCCCTTCAGGTCGGCGAGGAACTGCTCGCTCGCGTCGACGACGTGCAAGCGCACCGGGAAGCGTTCGCGGAACAGGTGCTCGACCTCGTGGCGCTCGTTCTTCCGCAGCATGCCGTTGTCGACGAAGATCGCGTCGAGCCGATCGCCGATCGCGCGATGCAGCAGCACGGCGGCGACCGACGAGTCGACGCCTCCCGACAGACCGAGCACGACGCGGCCTTGCGGGCCGACCGTCGCACGCACCTTGTCGATCGCCTGGTCGACGAAGTTGCCCATCGTCCACGAGCCCTGCGCGTGGCAGACGTCGAACAGGAAGTTCGACAGGATCTGCGTGCCGTACGCGCTGTGCGTGACTTCGGGGTGGAACTGGATGCCGTAGACGCGGCCGTCGTCGCGCATCGTCGCCGCGAACGGACAGGTCGGCGAGCGCGCGAGCAGCGTGTATCCCGCCGGCAGCGCCGTCACCGAGTCGCCGTGGCTCATCCATACGGTCGACGTCGTCGGCACGTCGCGCAGCAGCGGATTCGGACGCACGACTTCGAGCGTCGCGCGGCCGTACTCGCCGCCCTGCGTGCCGCGCTCGACCGTTCCGCCGAACTCCTTCGCGATCGACTGCATGCCGTAGCAGACGCCGAGCACCGGCACGCCCAGCTCGAGGACGCGCGGATCGAGGCGCGGCGCGTCCTTCTCGTACACCGATGCCGGCCCGCCGGACAGGATCACACCGGCGAGCGGTTCCTTGCTCAGCGTCGCGACGTCGACGGACCACGGGTAGATCCGGCAGAACACGCGCTGCTCGCGGACGCGGCGCGCGATCAACTGCGTGTACTGCGAACCGAAATCGAGGATCGCGATCAGGGGCTCGGCCATGGTGCGGGTCGCCTTCGTCGTCGTCAGGAATTCGAGTAGTTCGGAGCTTCCTTCGTGATCTCGAGGTCGTGCGGGTGGCTTTCGCGCAGGCTCGCCGACGAGATCTTCAGGAAGCGGCTCTTTTCGTACAGCTCGTCGAGCGTCGCCGCGCCGCAGTAGCCCATGCCGGCGCGCAGGCCGCCGACGAGTTGGTAGATCAGGTTCGCGAGCGGACCCTTGAACGGCACGATGCCCTCGACGCCTTCGGGGACGAACTTGTCGCGCTCCGAGACCTCGGATTGGCGATAGCGATCCGCCGATCCCTGCATCATCGCGCCGAGGCTGCCCATGCCGCGGACCGACTTGTAGGTGCGGCCGCGATGCAGGATGACTTCGCCCGGGCTCTCCTCGGTGCCGGCGAACAGCCCGCCGAGCATCACCGTGTTCGCGCCGCACGCCAGCGCCTTGACGATGTCGCCGGAATGCCGCACGCCACCGTCGGCGATCACCGGCACGCCGGCCGCCCGCGCGACCTCGGCGCACGCGAGCACCGCCGAGATCTGCGGGACGCCGACGCCGGCGACGATGCGCGTCGTGCAGATCGAGCCCGGACCGATGCCGACCTTGATGCCGTCGGCGCCGGCGGCGATCAGTTCGCGCGCCGCTTCGGCCGTCGCGATGTTGCCGGCGACGACGTCGATGTCGTGCGCTCCCTTGATGCGTCGCACGGCGTCGATGACGTTCTTCGAGTGGCCGTGCGCGGTGTCGACGACGAGCACGTCGACGCCGGCCTCGACCAGCGCGCCCGCGCGACCGTCGTCCTTGACGCCGACCGCCGCGCCGACGCGCAGGCGACCGCGCGCGTCGCGGGCCGCGCTCGGGAACTCGGCGAGGTTCTTGATGTCCTTCATCGTGATCAAGCCGCGCAACCGCATGCGATCGTCGACGAGCAGCAGCTTCTCGATCTTGTTGCGGTGCAGGATGTCGCGCGCTTGGTCGAGCGTCGTCTGCGGCGGCGCGGTGATCAGCTTCTTCGTCATGACCTCCGACACGCGGACGTCGGGCTCACGATGGAAGCGCAGATCGCGGTTCGTCAGGATCCCCACCACCGTGTCGTCGGCGACGACCGGCAGGCCGGAGATCTTCTGTTCGCTCATCACCTTCCACGCCTGGCCGATCGTCGCGTCGGGCGTCAACGTGATCGGGTCCTGGATCACACCGTTCGCCGAGCGCTTGACGGCCTCGACCTCGGCGACCTGTCGCGCGATCGGCAGGTTCTTGTGGACGATCCCGATGCCGCCCTGGCGCGCGAGTGCGATCGCGAGCGCGGACTCGGTGACCGTGTCCATCGCCGCCGACACCAACGGGATCGTCAGCGTGATGCGTCGCGTGATTCGCCCGTTCGTCGACACGTCCGACGGCAGGACGTCGGAACGCATCGGCAGCATCAGCACGTCGTCGAACGTGATGCCTTCGCCGATGATCTTGTCGGAGGGGGCGACCACGACCTTGCGCGGTGCGGTCGAGCGGGACGGTGCGGACGACTTCGTCTTCGTCGGTGTGCGTGCCATTGGGCCAGCATAGCGAGGCCGATGCGCGCGATGAAGCCGCCCGATTTCGGCACGTGGAAGGCCCCGGAGCGCACGTCCCGGTCGCGGCGGGTCACCGGGTTCGGGCCGGGACCGACGGCGCGGTCATTTCGGCGGGGTCGGAGTCCGCTCGATCTCGCCGGTCCGGCGCCAGTGCCCGATCTGCCGGATGCGCCCGCTGACCCAGGCGCCGGGCTGTGCTCCGCCGACCGCAAGGAACCGTGAATAAAGCTCTTCCGCCTTCACGCCGTCGTCGAGCGAGCCGACCTTCATCGCCTTGTCGTAGTACGCGTTCGCGAGCAGCAACAGCAGTGAGCTCGACTCGGCGACGGTTTCCCGGAAGCTCTCCAGGACCCGGATCGCATCGTCGTTCCGGCCACCGAGCAACAACGCCTCGCCGCGGAGGAATCCGGTCTCGCGGGAATGACGCAGCAGGCGATCCACTTGATCGAAGCTCGCCAACGCGTCGTCGGTGCGGCCGAGGCGCGCGAGGCAGATGCCGCGGATCCGATGCAGTTCGTACTTGTACGGACACAGCGCGATGGCGCGTTCGACGTGCGGCAGCGCCCGATCGAACACCCCGGCCGCGCTGTAGAACTGCGCGAGCTGCTCGCGGACCGGGTAACTGTCCAACCCGACGACGAGCGCGCGCTCGAGTTCCGCCACGCCGGCTTCGAACTCGCCGGCACGGATCTGCGCGCCCGCCGCGCGGAACCGTTCGAACTGGATCATCGGCCGGAACGCTTGGACGCTGCCGACGTACGTCGCCGCGAGCGCGAGTCCGACACACGCGATGCGCAGAGCGACGCCGACCGGGCGCGGTTCGAGCGTCGGGGGACGGCGCGTCGCGAGGCCGCTCAGCACGAACCACAGCAGCGCCGTGAACGGGTACGACAACGGCGTCTCGAACACGCTCTGCAACAGCATCACGAAGAACGCGGCGCCGATGCCGAAGTCGATCGCGTACGACTCGTCGTCGTCGCTCGGGCGCGGCGCGATCGCGCGCGACAGCATCGCGCCGATCACCAGCACGAGGAACGCCGCGAACGCCAGGAATCCGGGGATGCCGGCCTCCGCGAGCACTTGCAGGAACTGATTGTGCGCGTGACTGCGCAGCGTGACTTCGAGGTCGTACGGCGGCAGCGCCACGGTGAAGTTGCCGACGCCGACGCCGAGCGGGTGTTC
>JAEUIB010000119.1 GCA_016795255.1 Planctomycetota bacterium | reverse complement strand
GGGGTCGGCGCCGCGGCGACCGCGGGCTTCACCGGCTCGGACTTCTTCGGCTCGACCTTGGGCGCCGTCGGCGCGCTGGCGGCCGGCGCGGTCGCGATCGGAGCCTTCGCCGCACCCCGCGCAATGCGGATCGTCGCGACGCCGTGTTCGACGTCGACCTGCGCGCGCACCGGATCCACGTCCTGCGGCAGCGCGATCTCGCGATAGAGCTCCTGCGTGTTGTATTCGCGCACGCGCAGGTCGCCGTTCCCGCGGTCCGACGCGCTCGACTTGCGTCCGCGCACGATCAACCGACCCTGGCGGCCGCCGATCGTCAGGTGTTCGCGCGCCATGCCCGGCACGGCGATCTCGATCGCGATCGCATCGGGCGTTTCGTGCATGTTGATCGGCGCGCGCCAGCACGTCTCGCATTCGGCGTCGAGCCAATCGCGCACGTGGTCGCGACGACCGGCCTCGCGCTGCGAGACCTCGAACGCGCGCTGCTTCACGCGCTCTTGGAGAGCGGCGAGCTCTTGCTCGAGACGCGCGAACTCCTCACCCACCAACAACGCCACATCCGTCGGCTTCGCCATACGACCCGTCCTTCGCTTCGATTGCGTCGAGCTCTTCGTCTTCTTCCATGAACTCGCGGCGCCGAACCGGCATGACCGCCGTCAGCGCGTTCGCTGCGGCCCGCGACGCGGCCGACGATATCCGGAACGACCCAGGACCTCGCTGCGGCATCGCGTCCCACGGGGCAACTCACCACGGGGTGAGGCGCCGCGCGTCAACGCGCGATCAGGCCCGCATCAAGAGTGTCCGACGATCCCTCGACGATCGCCGACGTTCACAGATGCTCACAGATGCGCGAGGACGTGATCGACTTCGGCCGGGCTGCCGAGGATCACGCTGGTGCGCTGATGCAGCGTCTTCGGCTGGATGTCGAGGATGCGCTCGGTGCCCGCGTACGCCTTGCCGCCGGCCTGTTCGATCAGGAAGGCCATCGGGTTCGCTTCGTACATCAGTCGCAGCTTGCCGTCGGGCGACTTCTTGGTCGGCGGGTACAGGAACACGCCGCCGTTCAACAAGATGCGGTGGACGTCCGCGACCATCGCGCCCGAGTAGCGCGTCGAGTAGCCCTGCTCGTGCGCGAAGCGCAGATAGCGCTGGTAGCCGTCGGGGAAGCCGAGGCAGTTGCCCTCGTTCGTCGAGTAGATCTTCGACGCGGTCGGGACCTTGACGTCCTTCGCGACCAGCACGAACGCGCCGATGTTGGGATCGAGCACGAACATGTGCACGCCGTTGCCGGTCGTCAGCACGAACACGACCGACGAGCCGTACAGGATGTAGCCGGCCGCGACCTGCTCCGCGCCGCGCTGCAGCAACGAGCCCTCGGGCGTCTTCGCGCGGCGGTCGTAACGCAGGATCGAGAAGATCGTGCCGACCGCTCCGGCGCAGTCGAGGTTCGACGAACCGTCCAGCGGATCGAACAGCACGCAATACGGCCGCTCCGCCCCGCCGGTGTCCTGGCGCAGGATCATCGGCTCTTCGTTCTCCTCGGACGCGACGACCGCGACGCCGGAGCGCGTACCGAGACAGCGCAGCAGCGTCTCGTTCGCGATGACGTCGAGCTTCTGCTGGCGCTCGCCCTGGACGTTCGACGAATCGAGCGCGCCGAGCACGTCGTCGATGCGCGCACGGCGGATCTTCGACGCGATCACTTTCGTCGCCAGCGACATCGCCGACAGGATCCACGAGAACTGGCCGGTCGCCTGCGGGAAGCGCTGGGCCTCCTGGAGGATGTGCGACTGCAGCGTGGTCAGGTTGTCTTGATGCAGCATGGGATCACCGGGGAGAGGTCGGGGGAGGTTCGGGCGGAGAGGGTAGCGACCGCGCGCCGCCGTTCACGTGTCACGACGTCGCAGCGCGCAAGCGTTCGACGATCGCCGCGTCGATCGAGACGCGTGCGCGACGCAATGCGAGCAGCGCCGCCCCGCCGATCGGCGCAAGCACGGGCTTCCGCCAACGGATCCCGGGAACCGCGCGGCGGATCGCGGTTCGGATCGTGCGGGCGTACGCGGGATCGGATTCGGCGACGCCGCCCGTCATCACGACCTCGATCGGACCGCCGTCGAACGCGAGCTTGCGCACGATCGTCGCGACACACAGTGCGAGCTCGGCGGCGCCGCGGACTTGGATCGACCGCGCGACGCGATCACCGTGCCGCGCCGCGCGCGTCACGCAGCGCGTGAGTGCGGCGATGTCCTTGCGTTCGAACGTCGGCGACTCGATGCGGGACAGCATCGCGCGTGGCTCACGCAAACGGAGCTCGCGCAGCACGAGCCGCGTCAACGCCGTCGTCGGCCCGCGCCCATCGGCGGCGCGCGCAACGGCCTTCAACGC
>JAEUIB010000113.1 GCA_016795255.1 Planctomycetota bacterium | reverse complement strand
TCCAGGGGGCCGCCGCCTTGCGGCCCCCTGGTGCCGGCCGCACAGGCCGTTTACTGAATCTGCATCTTCGCCCCATTGCTGTTGGCGAAGCCACCCGCGCCGCCGGCGTCGGACACGAACGCCTGCATCGTGATCGTCACTTGCGGCAATCCGAGCGGCAGCGTGCCCGGCAGCGAGATCGTGCCGTTGCCGGCGCCAGCACCCGCGAGCGGCAGCGGCCCGAGCACGGGCGCGAGCAGCGGCGCGACGTTCAGCGTGCAGCCGTAGCCCATCGGGATCGCCGCTTCACCGAGCCCGAAGAACACGAACGCGAACGAACCGCCGAGCGCCTTGTCGATCGTGATCGTCACGTTGCCGCCCGACTTCGCGCAGCCGGAAAGCTGCAGCCGCGGCGCGACGTTGCCCGAGCCCGCGCAGCCGAGGCCGTACGTACCCATCGTGCCGCAGCCCGGAACGGACAACGGGTCCGCCGGATCCGAGCCCGCGTCGAGCTCGTCGCGATCGAAGAACCCGTCCAGATCGCGATCGACGCCGATGCGCGTCCCGCTGCCTTCCGGGACCATCGTCCACGTCAACTCGCTGCCGGCGGCGGCCGCGAGCTTCAGCGCCGCGACCGTCGTCGTCTCCGCGAGCCGGTCGGACTGCAGCGTGTTCGCGCCGACGTAGACGAACCCGCGAGCGAGCCCGCCCTGGCGCCCCTTCACGACGACGTCCACCTTGTTGGAGTTCGCGATCGAGATCATCTGGTCGATCAGCGCGAACTGGCCCGTCGCCGGACTCGCGCCGTTCACGACCGTCGTCTGCGTGCCGACGCCCGCGTGCGTGTCCTTCGACGCCGTCGCCGGCGGTTCGAGCAATTGGCCGCCGTACGGCAGTTCACCGCCGGCGAAGCACAGCATCAGCGCGACGAGATCCGCGAGCTGCTGATCGTTCGTCGGGTTGAACACCGGCTCGGCGATGAAGGTCGCGAGCGTGTCGACCGACCCGTCATGCAGGAATCCGAAGCCCGACAAGTTCGACGTGAACGCCGTGTCGAAGCCGACCTTGTCGTACAGATTGCGGAGCTGCGGCACCTTGATCGTGACGTTCGTCGACCCGTCCTGCGACACCAGCATGTGGTGACGCTCGCCCTTCGGGCCGGCCGGGATCGGATTGAACGACAACGTCGCCAGGCTGAACGTCGTGTCCGTGCCCATGCCCGTCGGCAGGTTGTGACAGCTCGAGCACGCGATCGCACCCGCGTCGAGCAGGTTCGGCGGCCGATACGCGATCACGCCGTTGTTCGGATTGCCGTTCGGCAGCGGCGTGCCCTTCGGCGAGAACCGCCCCGGGCTGACCATCCCGGTCGCGACGCTGTTCGGCATCGTGTTGTCGACGTTGCGGTACGGATTCGGCGGGAACGAGATCGTCGCGAGGAAGTCCTCGAACGCCTGCATCTCGGGCGTCGACAATTGCGTGTCGTCGCCGAGCAACCCGACGAACGCCGGATTGAACTCCTCGATGCCCGCGCGGTCGCCGCGCCAGTGCAGTGGTTCCTTCCCGATGATGTCTTGCAGCGTCTGCGTCGTCATCGGGCCCTTCATCGGGTGCCACGGCTGGAAGCCGGTGTTGATGCCGGGCACGTTCGCGCCGAGGTTCTGCCCGGTCAGCGCCTTCATGCTGCCCTGCGGATCCCCGAGGTCCCACGCCAGGCGATCGATGCGCGCGTCGATGTGACACGACGCGCACGACGCTTGCCCGAGCCCCGACGTCTCGTGCGTCCCGTACAGGAACTTGCGGCCGGACTTGATCGCGCTCGGCGACGGGTCGAAGAACTTCACCTCGGCCAGCACCGTCTCCGCGACGCTGTCGACCACGCTGACCGAACCGGCGAACTTGTTGAGGACGTACAGCCGCTCCATCGTCGGGTGATGCACGATCCCGGTCGGCCCCTCGCCGACCTCGATCGGAGCGACGCCCGCGACGCGCGCACCGGTCGCATCGATCCGCACGACGTTGTTCGAACCCATGCCGGTGACGAAGCCGCGCGTGCCCGACGGATGCCACGCGACGCCGCGCGGATCACCGATCGACTTGTCGCGCTCCGACTGCGGCGCGTTCGCGACCGTGTACGTCAGGTGCGGATTGAGGTCGACGTTCTGCTGGACGGCGAGCGTGTTCGAACTCACCCGCGCGGCCTTCACGCGGACGAACGTGCCGTTCACGTTCGGCTCGAAGCGAACCTCGTTCGTCGCATCCGTGCCGACGATCGTGATGTCGCCCGACGTCGGATGCACCGCGATCGCCATGCAGAGGTTCATCAGCCGCGACACCGAGCTCACGGCGAGCGTGTTCGCGTCGACGACGAACAGGTCGCGATCCGGCAGATCCCAACTCACCGGCCGTCCCGACAGTGCGGCGCTCGCCCCCGAGACGAACGCCGTCCAATTGTGCGCGTTGTCGTCCATCCACTGGCCGCTCGTGTTCTTGCGGACGATCAAGCCGACCTTCGGCGGCGTCGGCAGACCGACCTTGACCGGCGGCTTGAATTGGTTGCCGAAGTTCGGCGGCGGGTTCTGCCCGCCGTACGGACCCGACGGATGCGACACGACGTTCGGCGGGCTGCCGTTCGTCATCGTCGAACCACCGCCGAGGATCGTCGTGCCGTTGCCCGATTCGAACACCGCGACGTAGACCTTCGTGCCGTCCTGCGAGACCGCGAGCGCGCGCGGATCTTCGCCGCCGATCGCGACGACCGACGGCGCCGCGCTCGGGTTCGACGTCGAGAACACCTGGACCTGATTGGTCTGCGAGCACGTGACGAACGCACGCTGCGGCGCGCCGGCGAACACGACGTCGGCCGGCTCGTCGTTCGTGTCGATCGTCGCCGTCACGCGGCGCGTCGTCAGATCGACGATCGAGATCGAATCGGAGATGTGGTTGACGACCCACGCTTCGGTCGCGGATCGCGCGCGCACCGACACCGGATCGAGGCCGACTTGGACCGATCCACTCCACGTCAACCCGTTCGCGGTGACGGTGAACAACTCGAGCCGATTGTCCG
>JAEUIB010000106.1 GCA_016795255.1 Planctomycetota bacterium | reverse complement strand
GGGCGTCCGACACGCTGATCGACGAAGCGCTGTCGTGGTGGGACCGCACGCAGCATCGCCCGGCGTTCCTGTTCCTGAACCTGATGGACGCGCACCTGCCGTACGACGCCGACCCGGACATGCTGGCGGCCGCCGGGCCGGACGCGCGGGCGATCCCCGACGAACTGCTCGCGGCGCCCGACCTGTTCGATCGCGTGCTCGCCGGCGAGGTCGTCGTCGACCACGCGTTCGCGCGGGCACTGGCGGCGCGCTACGGCGCCGCGGTCAAGACGGCGGATCGCAAGCTCGAGCGACTGGTGCTCGAACTCGAGAGGCGCGACTTCTTCGAACACGGCGTGCTCGTCGTGACGTCCGATCACGGCGAGAACCTCGGCGATCACGGACGAGTCGATCACCAGGGCGCGCTCGACGAGACGCTGCTGCGCGTGCCGCTGCTGCTGTACGGCGAACGCGTGCCGGCGAACGTCGTGAAGGACGAGCCGATCGCGACGCCGCGGTTGTTCCCGTGGCTCGTCGACATCGCGAACGGCGCGTCGAAGCTGCCGACCCCCGGCGACACGGCGATCGTCGCCGAGCGCTACGCGGCGATCGAGATCGCGCAACGGCTGGCGACGACGCGACCGCAGGTCGACCGTTCGCTGCTCGAGCGCGGCGAAGTCGCGGTCGTGCCGACCGAAGGCCGGCGCAAGATGTTGCTCGCTCCGGACGGGGCGACGCGCCTGTTCGACATCGACGGTCCCGCGGCGACCGAGCGCGAACTCGACCCGTCCACGGAAGCGGAGCTGATCGACCGGCTGAACCGACAGTTGGCGCGCGTTCGTCAGCTCGCGAGGCCGGTGCGCGAGTCGTTCGAGCCGGAGCGACTCGATCCGGCGACGGCGTCGGAGACGTGGCAACGGCTCACCGAGCTCGGCTACGTCGGCGCGAACGCCGAGCTGTTCTCGCTGCATGCGCAGGAGCATCTGTCGCGTGGCAACCGCGCGTACCAGCGGCAGGACTACGCCGCGGCGCGGGCGGACTTCGAAGCGGCGTCTCGCCTCGATCCGAACTTCGTCGACGCGTGGTTCAACCTCGCGCTGGCCCTCGAGCGGACCGAACTCGACAGCGCTCGCGAGGTGTGGGAGCACTACCTGAAGTTGGCGCTGAAGCGCGGCGGTCAGGACACCGCGTCGATCGAGCACGCGATGCAGCGCGTCGAAGCACTGAAAGCTCAAGGCAAGTGAATCAGCCGCAGAGCAACCGCTCGTACAGCGCTTCGAGCTTCTCGATCATCCGCGCGACGTCGAACTCGTCGACCTTCGCCGCGGCGTTGTCGGCGACGTAGCTCGCGAACGACTTGGCTTGCAGCACGCGGACGATGCCGGCGGCGATCGCGTCGACGTCGCCGATCGGACACAGCACGCCGGTGACTCCGTCCTTCACGACATCGGCCGTCCCGTCGGCTGCGGTCGCGACGACCGGGACGTGAGCCGCCATCGCTTGCACGACGGCGCGCGGCAGGCCCTCCCAGCGCGAGGTCAGTACGAACGCGTCGAGCGCGCGCAGGATGCGCGGCACGTCGTCGCGCCAACCGACGAACGACACCGCGGCGTCGAGCCCGAGGTGCGCGCGCAATCGTTCGAGCGGCGCGCGCAGTTCACCGTCGCCGACGACGATCGCGACGGCGTCCTTCACGTGAGCCCGCACGTGCGCGAACGCCGTCAGGAAATCGGCGACCGCCTTCTGCGGCTTGAAGCACGCGACGACTCCGACGACCGGCGCCGTCGGTGGAAGGCCGAGCGCGGCGCGCGCTTCGTCGCGCGTGACGCCGGGCTCGCGAAAAGCGTGCACGTCGAAGCCGGAGCGGATCAGCTCGACCGGCTTGTCGGCGAACAGTCCGAGCGCGCGGCCTTCGTCCGCGTTCGCCTGCGCGACCACGACGAATGCGTCGGTCATCGGCGCGACGTGGCGCTCGGCCGCGAGCGCGACGCGCCGTGCGAGCGCGGAACCGAACGCCGGATGGCCGAACCCATGCACCGTATGGACGACGCGCGTCGCTCGCCCCGATCGCGCCGCGAGCCGTCCTGCGGCGAGCCGTCCAAGGATCCCGGCCTTGCTCGAATGCGTGTGGACGAGCACCGGCGCGCCGTCCTCCGCGAACGATCGCACGTGGTCGCGCAGCGTTCGCCACGCCCGCAGATCGCGCAGCGGCGAGACCTCGCGCACGAGATCGGGCACGATGCGGAAGTCGAGGTCGGGGATGCGCGCGGCCGCGGAATCGAGCGCTCCGTCGGGGCCGGTCAACAGCGCGACGCGGAAGCGACTCCGATCGAGTCGCGCGCAAGTGTCGAGCGTGTTCTGTTGCGCGCCGCCCAGTTCGAGCTTGGTGATGACGTGGACGATCCACGGCTTCGTCATCGACCGCCCTTCGCG
>JAEUIB010000045.1 GCA_016795255.1 Planctomycetota bacterium | reverse complement strand
CACGAGCCGCCAGTTCGCTTGGGCCAGACGCGTCTCGCCGTCGGTCTTCCTCGCGGTCCGGAGTTCGACCAACGGTCGATCGATCGTGTTCCGTTCGGCGTTGCCGCGATCGTCGTCCGGGATCGTGAATTGGGCTTCGATCGTGTAGCGATCGCCGCGGAACGCACTGAACAAGTCGGCGGGCGTCGCGAGCTCGACGTCTTCGAGGATGCCGCGCAACCGTGGCGACGCCATCGACGCCGCCAGCTCGGCTTCGCTCCAGCGGTGCGGCGCGTTCATGCCGAACAAGCCGACGACGGGTTGATCGACGTCGGCGTCGGCGAGGAACATCAGCGTCGTCGGGAACACGTCGGCGAACGTCCGCGCGATCAGTCCGAACTCGCCGAAGCGCATCTGGTGCAGCGGCACCCACTGCATGAACACGCCGTCGTCGGACAGCCGCGCTCGCACGGCCGCGAAGTGCTCGTGCGAGTACAGCGACCCGGAACCGGGCGCGTCCGGGAAGTACAGCTCGCCGAGGATCAGGTCGAACGCCCTCGTCGACCGGCGCACGTACGCGACCGCATCGCCCTCGATCAGCGAGCAGCCCGAGCGATGGACGAGCGATCCGCGGCCGTCGTCGAACAGCGGCTGCGCGTCGAGCACGCCGCGGACGAGCTCGACGCCGACGACGGAATCGACTCCGCCGTCGAGCAGCGCCTGCGCGCTGGCGCCGGTGCCGACGCCGAGCACGAGCGCCGACTGCACGTCGCCGGCGAGCACGAGCGGGATCAGCGCCTGCCTTCGCTCGGTCCGTCGCGCGAGATCGCCGCCGCCCTGCATGCGCCAGCGGTCGAGGATCAGCGCCGGCCGACCGGTCAGCCGCGGTCCGACGACCGTGACCGTGGCCTCGGGAGCATCGACGTGCGCGAGCACGAGCGGGAAGGCCGGCAGCTCCGGCGTCAAACGCGGGTCGACGACGGCGAGCCCGGCGGCGCCGGCGCACGCGGCCAGCGCGGCGACGACGCGAACGACCGACCGAGCGCCGAGGGCCGCGATCAACCCGATCACCGCCGGCAACGCAGCGACCGCGAGGCACGCCCAGCGCAGACCGACCTGCGGGACGATCAGGAACGTCGCGCCGACCGATCCCAGCACGTTGCCGATCGAGTTGACGGCCAGCAGTCGCCCCGCGCCGGCCGCACGCGTCGCGCCGTGCCCGGAGCACGCGAGCAACGCACCGAACATCCCACCCGACACGAACGCGGCCGGCAGCACCGACAACGTCAGCGGCGTGATCCACGCGGCGCGGACCACGCCGAGGATCTCCGCGGTGCGGTCGTGCAGCGCGGCGGCGAGCGGGACCAGCAGGATCGCCGGCGCGAGCCACGGCAGCCAGGCGGCCGCGGAGCGCGTGGCGCGCGCCGCATCCTTGGTCGACCAGGTGCCGGCCGCGTTCCCGGCAGCGAGCCCGAGCACGAACAGCGCCAGCAACAGCGCGAGCAGCGGGACCGAGGCCGGGACGAACTGCGCGAACATGCGGAACGCGATGACCTCGAACGCGAGCGTCGCGAAGCCGCCGACCCACGCCAACGCCGCGGCCGACCACGGGACGCGACTTCGCGCCGGCCCGTCCGACGTGGGAGCTTCCGTCGCGATCGGGAACCGCAGCGCGACGGCGACTCCGCCGGCGATCACCAGCGCGACCGCCGCCAGCACCAGCGAGATCGTCAGACCGAAGCGCTCGAACAACACGAATCCGAAGCCGAGAGCTCCGAGCACGGCCCCCGCGGCGTTCGCGGCAGCCAGCCAACCGACGGCGAGCAACCCCGGCGTCGCGGCGGCGATCATCGGAACCGTGCCGCCGAGCAAGAACGCCGCCGGCCCCATCACGACGATCGCGAACAGGCTGGCCATCGTGACGCGTGCCGCCGTCGACGCGTCGATCGCCGGCACCCAGCCGAGCGCGTCGCACGCCTGCGCGAGCCACGGGCTCACGCCGACGGCGAGCGCCGCGACGACGACGAGCACCGCGAACCCGTGCGCCGGTCGCGCGGTCCGCGCCGCGACGCGGCCGAAGGTCTCGGACCCCGCGGCGAGCGCGACGACGAAGACCGCGACCCCGATCGCGATCGCCTCGACGGTGCCGCCGCAGAACGCGGACAACAGCCGGATCGCCGCGGACTCGAACACGAGTGCGGCGGCACCAGTCACGAACAGGAGCGCGGGGCCGACGATGCGCTGGGTGTCCGCAGGGGCAGTCATGTCGTTCGAGTTCGATCCGTCGGGCGTCGTGCCTAGCTTTGGCGGCGCCATCGAAGCAAGTCGAGGGCCAGCGCCGAAGGCCGCGGATCATAGGCACCGGCACTGCGGAGCGCTCGTCCGCGTGCGAAGCCCGAGCGTGTTCGCACGGCGCCGAGCAGAATCGATCCTCGCGCGGAGTCGCGCCGAACGCCGGCCGCGCGGATCAGCCGCCGCGGCGACGCTTCGGCTTCGGCCGATAGCGGTCGTCGATCGAATCCCGCAGCATCGTCAGCGCCGCTTCCTGCGTCGCGATCGGCTGGCCGAAGTCGATCTCGCCTTCGAACTTCGTCGTGCGCTTCAGCACGTACAGCGCCGCCTCACGCGTGGCCGGCGCGACCGCCTTGTTCTGCACGATGTCGAGACAGCGGATCGCCACGCCCGGGGAATCGAGCTCGACGAGAGCACTGACGACGAGCGGCTCGACCGGCAGCAGGTACAGCTTGCGCACGAGCGCTTCGACGTCGTTCGCCTCGCGCAGGCGCGCGACCACGTGCTTGCGCGACGAGTTCTCCTGTTCGCGGAGGATGCGCTCGGCCTCGGTCGCGTACTTGCCGCCGAGCGTCAATTCGACGATCTGCGACTTGATCTGGTCCGGCTTCGCCATCGGCGCGAACTCACCGCCGCCGACTTGCGCGATTTCGCGGAGCGCCTTCTCGGCCTCTTCTTGTTGCGCGGCGGTCAGGCCGGACGAGCCGGCGAAGATCGTGCTGACGACGGTCGGCGCCTGCGATTGACCGGTCACGCTGCGCAGCTTCATGCGCAGCCGCGCCATGTCCTCGGCGTGCGGCGGCGCGTCGGCGACGATCAGCACGACGCGACGCGCGCGCGGACGCCATTGCAGTTCTTCGAACGCGAGCTCGACCGCCGACATCAAGTCTTCGGGCGTGTCGCCGCCGCCGAACGCTCGCAGTCCCTGCAGGAAGTTCAGGATCTGGTAGCGGTCGGTGCTGATCGGGATCGCCTTCGTCACGTACTCGTCGCCGCGGTCGCGGTACGCGACCATGCCGATGCGCAAGTTCGGGATCAGCCGCGACAGCTCGGTGATCATCTGATCGACCGTGCGCTTCGCGGCGTCGATGAACGGATCCATGCTCATCGTCGTGTCGACGAGGAACACGAGGTCGACGCCGGTCCCGCGCAGTTCGCGCAGCTTCGTACCGAGCGGGCCGCCGACGCGATTCAGACTCACGCCGTCGCGGACGAAGCCGATGCCTTGTCGCCCTCCGGACTGACCGAGCCCGAGCGCCGACTGCCGCTTCAGGTCGACCATCGTGATCGGGTCGTCGGCGAAGTCGATCCCGCCCGCGAACTCCTCCGGCTCGAGTTCGGGTTGCACCGGATCCGGCAACTCGACGTCGGTCGACGTGGGTTCCGGTTCGGTCGGTTCGACGCGCACCACTTCCTC
>JAEUIB010000337.1 GCA_016795255.1 Planctomycetota bacterium | reverse complement strand
GCTCGGTGCGGTGGTGCTCGAGCCCGGCGATCCGATTCTCGGAGCACTGATCGGCGATGCCGGATTCGACGTCGACGTGCCGCGCACCGTTCGCGTCACGCTGCGCGGCAAGCCCGGTCGCTGGTGCTCCGGTCGCGATCTCGGAGAGCGGGCGGTTGCGGCCGTCGCTCGAGACTGTGTCGACGCTGCCGTTCAATTCGACGGTCCCGCGTACGCGGAATTGGAGCTGCCCGAGCGCATCGCGCTGGCGGACGCGTTCGTCGACGCGGGCGTGAGGTGTGTGACGTGCGTGCCCGACGAGCGCGCGTTGGCGTGGATCCGAGCGCGGTGCGCTCGGCTGATCCGGCCGATCGTCCAGGACCACGGCGCCGAAGTCGCGAAGTCGATCGACGTGGACGTCGACGGCGTCGATCCGCTCGTGCGCTCGTGCGCACCGGCGGCGCCGCCGAAGTCCGTCGCCAATCTGACGTCGCTGCCGTTGTCCGGCGTCGTGCTCGGCGGCGAACACGGTGGTCGGATCGACGACTTGCGGCTCGCCGCGCGACTGCTGAAAGAACACCCGATCGCCGACGATCTCTCTCTGATCGTCGTGCCCGGCAGCCAGCGCGCGTTGCAGCACGCCGCCGAAGAAGGGCTGCTGACGGTCCTCGTCCGTGCGGGAGCATCGATCGCCGCGCCGTCGGCCGGCCTCTATTCCGGCCCGCGTGCGTTCGTCGGAACGGTCGGCGACCGCTGGTTGTTCACGTCGCGCCCGCGCGGTGTCCCCGACGGTGTCACAGCGCTGCTGTCCGGCTCCGCGGTCGCGATCGCGTCGGCCGTGCTGGGCCGCGTCGGCCATCCGGATGAGGTGCTGCGCCGGCTGCGTGAGACGGTTTGACGCAGGGCGCGGCGATCGCGCCGTACCCATCCGAACCGGCGCTTGCCGTCCGTTCTCGGAATCAGCACAATCCCACGCTTTCGTCGCGGCCGCGAAGTTCCGTGCATGACGCACGGCGGTGGGCGCGGCCAAGGGCCGAACGAGCGACTGGGAGCGGACATGGGCAAGACCCGCATCGCGGTGATTCCGGGTGATGGCATCGGTGAGGAAGTCACGCGCGAAGCGATGAAGGTCCTGCACGCCGCGGCCGAGAAGTTCGGCTTCGACTACGAGAAGGTCGTCTACCCGTTCGGCGCCGAGCACTACCTGAAGACCAAGGAGACGATGCCCGAGAGCGTCTTCTCCGAGTTGCGTCAGATGAACGCGATCTTCCTCGGCGCGATCGGCGATCCGCGGATCGAGACCGGGATGCTCGAGCACGCGATCATCGGCGGCATCCGCTTCAAGCTCGATTTGTACGTGAACCTGCGGCCGGTGAAGTTGCTGCACGAGCGGCTGTGCCCGCTGAAGGACAAGGGCCCGAAGGACGTCGACATGGTCTTCGTCCGCGAGAACACCGAGGACGCGTACACGCGCATCGGCGGCATCTTCAAGCAGAGCACGCCCGACGAAGTCGCGATCGCGACGATGCTGTACACGCGCAAGGGTTGCGAGCGCGCGATCCGCTACGCGTTCGAGGTCGCGCGCAAGCGCAACAAGCAGAAGAAGGTCACGCTGATCGACAAGGCCAATGCGATCCGCGCGCAGGACATCTGGACCCGCACCTTCGCCGACGTCGCGAAGGAGTATCCGGACATCCAGACCGACCACGCGTACATCGACGCGGCGTGCATGTGGATGATCAAGAACCCCGAGTGGTTCGACGTCGCGGTGTCGCCGAACATCTTCGGCGACATCATCACGGACCTCGGCGCGATGGTGCAGGGCGGACTCGGCATCGCCGCGTCGGGCAACCTGCATCCGGGTCAGGTCTCGATGTTCGAGCCGATCCACGGTTCGGCGCCGAAGTACAAGGGCCTGAACAAGGCCAACCCGATCGCGTCGATCATGGCTGTGTCGATGCTGCTCGACTACGTCGGGCAGGAGAAGGCGGCGGCGGCGATCGAAAAGTCGGTCGAGACCGCGATCGTCAGCGGCAAGATCCCGTCGCTGAACGCGGGCGTGCTGCCGACCGACGAGATCGGAACGATGATCGCGAAGGCGCTGTGACGGTCCGAACCCGGCGCTGATCTACTAGGTTGGCGGAAGGGAGCGGGGCGCGACCGGTATCGCAACAACGAGATCAGACCCACGGTGGGTGCGTGCAACCGCCGTAGCGCGCATAGGTGGGCGAACGGGGGGCGGGCCGCGCCCCGCCGGCAAC